>JAACFA010000309.1 GCA_009937625.1 Gammaproteobacteria bacterium
TCGACGCGGTAATCGTGATCGTCGGTGCCGCCACGCTGCTGGCGCTGCTGCTGGTGTTCGCGCTGTCGCTGCGCCTGCGCCAGCGCGAGCTGCAGACCATTTTCAAGCTCGGCTGCAGTCGCGCGACCACCGCCTATTTGCTCGGCGCCGAAATCCTGATCATCGGTCTCGTCGCCGGCGCGCTGTGCCTGGCGGCGATGCTGGCCGTCGAAGCGCAGAGCAGCGATATCGTGCGCGCGCTGTTCATCAACTGAGCCTGAGAGGAGATAATGGCGCGATGAAAAACACCGCCCGAATTATCGGCCTGTGCCTGTGCCTTGTTTCGATGGCTCCCGGTGCCGCCGAGCGCCTGACGGTTTACACGGTCAACTACCCGCTGCAGTATTTTGCCGAGCGTATCGCAGGCGATCATGCCGAGGTCGTGTTTCCCGCGCCGGCCGATATCGACCCGGCGTTCTGGAAGCCGGATGCGGCCACGATCGGCGCTTACCAGCGCGCCGACATGGTGCTGCTCAACGGCGCAGACTACGCGAAGTGGGTCGGCCAGGTGTCGCTGTCGCGCCGACGCCTGGTGAACACCTCGTCCGCGTTCGCCGAGCAGCTTATCAGGACCGAAACCGGCATCGCCCACAGCCACGGCGCCGGCGATCAGCACGCGCATACCAATTATGGTGACAGTTACCCTAATTAATTCGGAAATGAGGCTATTAAGGTAACTGTCACCATAATTACAATCTTGCGTTCGTAAATCAGCTCGCCATAGGCGCCGAGCTCGAAGCCGGCGCCGAACATCGGGTAGGCCAGCGTCAGCGCAAACAGGATGAAGGTCCGCGCCTGCGGCCGGATCTCGACATTTTCAGGGCTGGGGTAAAGTGACATGACAGCGCATAAACATCAAAACACGAGTAGTTATCCTGCGCAGATGGCGAGCAACAGAAACCTAGCCCGCGATTCAGGCGGGAAGCAATTGCACAGAAGAAGCATTTGTTACCAGCCTCACAATTCGACCCATGCCAAGTACTAGACGCTAGCGTACATAGCTTGTACGATACGGCCCGACGATTGTTTTGATTATTTATGGTCGTGGGCAATACCACGGTGCAACCGCCATTGACTTCAGGGCTAAAGGTTATCGAAATAGCGCGAAGTGTGGATTAGTGCTGTCACCTTGCAGGTTGTAGATAATTGTCTTTGAAAGCAGGATAAGGAGGATAACTTCATGAACAGAATAATGCTGACATTTTTGATCACGCTGCTGGCGACGGCACTGCTTTTCCTTGGCCAATCCGATGGGCGTATAGCAACGACGATATATTCCGCACTTGGCATCGCGTCCGCACAGGCTGCCGGTGGCAAGGTCGAGGGGCCCAACGTGGTCGCTCCAGATCGGTATGTTTATTATCCGGGCACCGAAAAGGTGGACCGGAAGGAAATACGGCTCACGGCCTGCGGTACCGGCATGCCGGCGGCTCGACACCGCCAGGCCGCGGCCTGCTTCCTGATGGAATTCGGCAACGGCGACAAGATCATCTTCGATATCGGCACCGGCTCGATGGATAACCTCGCGGCCTACATGATCCCGTACGAGTATCTGAACAAGATTTTCCTGACCCACCTGCACACCGATCACATGGGTGACCTCGATTCGCTGTGGGCCGGCGGCTGGACCGCGGGTCGACCCACGTCGCTGAAAGTCTGGGGTCCGTCGGGACTGCATCCGGAACTCGGCACCAAGGCCATGGTCGAGGGTTTCCTCAAATACGTCGCCTGGGACAAGGAAACCCGCTCGTTCCAGATCACGCCGAAGCCGGGCGAGGTGGAAGTGGTCGAGTTCGATTACAAGCAGATCAACCAGGTGGTTTACGATGAGGATGGTGTCGTCGTGCACTCGATCCCGGCGATCCACACCGGCGACGGCCCGGTCAGCTATATCGTCGAATACGAGGGCATGAAGGTCGTGATCGGCGGCGACACGGCGCCGAACAAGTGGTTCATCGAACACGCGGTGAACTCGGACCTGGTGATCCACGAAGCTTTCATGGTTCCGGGAGATTTCGTCTCCTGGTACAACCAGCCGCCGCAGCTCGCGTGGCGCGCCTGCTGCGAGTTCCACACCTCGGGACAGGCCTTTGGCAAGATCATGAGCGAGATCAAGCCCAAGCATGGCGTCGCTTATCACTTTCTGAACGAGGAAGCGACCCGCTACAACCTCTACAGCGCGATCCGCGAAACCTACGACGGCCCGCTGTCGATGGCCGTCGACAATATGGTCTGGAACATCACGCCCGAGGGCGTCAAAGAGCGCGTAGCGGTCGTGACCGAGGAAGCCTGGTCGGTGCCGGGCCCCACGCTCCAGGGTCCGCCGGAGCAGGAAGGCCGTCGCCCGGTCTTCAGCCAGTTCTCGAACTCGGGCTTCTGGATGCCGGCATACAAAGCCCAGGAAGAGGCCATGGATGAACACATGAACAAGTACAACCTGCAGGATGAGGACTGGCGGCCAGAGATGTATAAGATGATTGAGGAAATGGGGAAGCAGTAACCCAATGATGAGGCGGCTTTGGTTCGTTGCGTATATTGTGGGAATTAGACCACGGCGCCCGGACCGTTGCCGCCGAATTTGTTACAGCGGAATCCGTGCGCGCGCGTTGCAGCCCGATCAGTAGACCAGGTTAAGGTATAAATACAGTCCCTGGTAGTCGTACTCGAGCTCGTCGTCCGAGTCGGAATCTTCT
>JAACFA010000310.1 GCA_009937625.1 Gammaproteobacteria bacterium
AACGTGACCTCGTGCTAATCAGCCTGGCGACCGATGGAACGTCGCTTGCCGGAAAACGAAAGCTCGATCCGACACAGGTCGAAGAGATAAGAGCCGCACTCGGAATCGACGCGGGGGCCTTCGCCGTGCTGCTGGTCGGTAAAGACGGAACGGTCAAGTTGTCAAAGAACACCATTGTTCCCATGGACGACATTTACGCACTCATCGACAAAATGCCGATGCGGCAGCACGAAATGCGGCAGGATTGAGCGGCAAGGTCGAAGCGATGCGCCCACTGCCGGAGATCATTTTGTTGTGAATGACATCAATATCCATTTCACCCGTGCGGAGTTTGCCGACCGCCAGCAGCGGGCACGTGAGCGCATGGCTGAGCTCGAACTCGATGGCATCTTGCTGTTCAAGTTCGAAGACATGTACTGGCTGACCGGTTTCGATTCGGACGGTTTTACGATTTTCGGTTGCATGTTCCTCGGCATCGATGGGCAGCTGACTCACCTGGCGCGTCCGGCCGACCTGGGCAACGCCGCTTACTCGTCAATCTGTGAAGATATCCGCATCGCGGTCGATTCGCAGGATGCGCCGCGCAGCGGTCAGATTCGAGAGATGCTCGACTCGCTCGGCATGCAGGGCAAGCGCATCGGCATCCAGGTGGACACCATGGGGCTGACCCCGCGCTTGTTTCTCGAAATCCAGGCGGAGCTGGATAGCTGGTGCGAGTTGATCGTGGCGCCGGATTTCATCCGCGAGTTGCGCCTGGTGAAGAGCCCGCAGGAGCTGGGCTACCTGCGCAGGGCGGGAGAGATCATGGATAAAGTGATGAAGCAAACCATCGAGGCGACATTTCCCGGCGCATACGAGGGCGACATCTACGCCACCTTTTACGATAGCCTGTTTCGCATGGGCGCCGATTTGCCGGCGCATATCCCGCCGCTTGGCAGCGGTAAATCAGCGCTTAACCTGCGTTACACCTCCGGGCGGAAACACGTCCTGAACAACGACCAGGTAACCCTCGAACTCGGGGTCGCCTACCGGCACTATCACGCGGCGAGCATGTGCGTGGTGTTGACTGGGCCCGACATAAGCGAACGCCATTTGAAAATGCACGAAACCAGTGTCATTGCGCTGGAGGCGGTGCAATCGATCCTGCGCCCGGGGACCACGGTCGGCGCGATCTACGATACTTACCGGGAAACGCTCGAAGACAACGGCGAGCACGATGCGGTGCTGACCGTCTGCGGATACACGATGGGGGCTACCTGTCCGCCGACCTGGATGGAGCAGCCGTTGATATTCGCGGGCAATCCGCTGGTGCTCGAGGAAAACATGTCGTTTTTCACGCACATGATCCTGAACGACCGCAACTCTGGCCGCTCGATGGCGGTGGCGGAGCAAGCCATTATCACCAGCGATGCACCGGAGATCATCACGCATGTGCCGCGCACGCCAATCATCAGGAATTGACGTTAGCCCCGCGATAGAGCATTGACACAGCGGGGACGGACGACGGCGGGACCTTTGCGAATCGCCGCCGCCTTGCCGTCGCGGTACGCGAAAAACCGGGACAGATTTATTTAATCGTTGACTTTGCTGGCGGGCAGACGACCTGGGCGTTTGTATTCCAGCCTGATTCCTGTCAATTCCGGGGACAGTATACTTAATTCGTTCGGATTCAAATGCTTAGGTGAGCTCGAGATAGGTATACTGTCCCCCGATTTCCGCTTCACTGCTGCTCCGGGGCCGGATCGGCCTCATGGGCCTCGGGCACCACGCCGGGATTTCCGGGCGCAAAGCTCGCCTCGGCCGTCGGCATGATGCTGTGACGGGCATTGACGACTTCGCGGTAAGCGATGTAGACACCCGACACGATGATCAGCGCCATGCCGGCCAGTGTATTCCACGCCGGCACCTCGCCGAACGCGAAGTAACCGAGTGCCGCCGCCAGCGGCAGGTAGGCGTACTCGAACGGCGCCACGGCGCCGACGTCGGCAATCTGGTAGGCCCGGGACAACAGCGTCCAGGCGACCATGCCGAGGGCACCCAGCAGGGCGAGCCAGGGCAGGATCTGCGCGCCGATATCGAACAGGGCGTTGAGTGCCCAGCCGAGCGGCAACACGAGCAGCCCCGCGAGGATGATGGTGTAGGCACCCGCGACCATGGCCGTCTCACGGTGGCCGATCCGTCGCGCCAGCATCTGTGATGTCGCGTAGCTGCAGGCGCAGATCAGCGGCAGCACCGAGGCCCACTGAAACGAGTCGGCGCCCGGTTTCATCGCGATGATGACACCAACGAAACCGAGCACCAGCGCGCTGATCCGATGGATGCCGATGTGCTCCTTCAGAAACACCGAGGCAAACACCGCCGTGATCAGGGGCGCGGCGAAAAAAATCGTCGACACCGCCGCCAGTGTCATGAACGGGAACGCCGCGTAGTAGAGCGAAAAGCCGAAAGCGAACAGTATGGCGCGCGCGAGGTGTAGCGGCCACAGCGGTGTCAGAATCCGGTGTGGAGGCCCGAGATACAGGATCAGCGGCACCATGACGAGCGAGCAGACGACCGCCCGCACCAACAGCAGCGGCCAGACCGGGAAAGCGCCGAGCAGCGACTTCATCATCGCGTCCTGGAACACGAACAGCAACATCCCGAGAATAATCGCGGCGATGCCCTCTGGCGTGCGGCTGGCCGGTGTGTCCGCCGTGGTTGCGATTGTGCTCAAACCCGATTCCTCTTTGCCTTGTTTCTGCGCGGTGCAACGCGCGACATGGCGGCTATTAGTACTCGATTTTCCCGGTTCTACCAAACTAAAGATATCGATCGACCCGATCGAACAATCCGGATGCCCGAGAAGAGGCGCTGTATAAGCCGGCCCCCGAAGACTGAATTGACCACGAGTGCGGATCCATCGATCGGCCCCAGAATTCTCTAAGGCATCGGGCTCATCTACACCTATATCCCGCTGATGGTGGTATCCCTATGCGAGTTCAGAGGCGATTAAATCGAACACTTTTTTGATCCGGCGGCTGGTTCTGAGCTCCCGGTGCGTTACCAGCCACATGTCGGCTTCGAACGGTTCGAAAAAACCGGGACAGATTTATTTCATCATAATTAGATCTGTCCCGGTTTTCGCCATCGCGTGCTTCGCCGATGACCATTGCATTAGCCTCGGCCGAAACGCGAAACCGAAGTCCTTATCCCGAGCGGCCGCTTCGGGAAAACCGTTCCTCGAGCGCCGGGAATCCTCCAGGACAGGCGACACGAGTCTAAGCCTTTTTATTTCCAACCCGGTGGCGGTGATTAACCCTGTTTCCGATTTCATTCAAGGCGTGCCCCGGGTCTGCAGCGAGTCCGTCGAGTATCGGGCAGTCAGGGCGCTCGTCCCCATGGCAATGGTCTGCCAGGTAGGCAATCGACTGCCTGATTTCCTGTAGCTCAAGAATGCGTTCGTCCAGTTCCTGCAGATGATTCAGGGCCAGTTCCTTGACCTTTTGGCTGGTACGGCGTTTGTTCTGCCACAGGCCGAGCAGATCTCGAATCCTGTCGATGCAAAATCCGAGATTTCTGGCCTGCCGAATGAAACTCAGGACATGCAGGTCCCTGCCTGAATAAACCCGATAGCCGGACGCCGTCCGGCCTGCTTTCGGGATCAGGCCGATATCCTCGTAGTGACGAATCATTTTGGCGCTGACTCCCGATGCCCGCGCGGCTTCACCGATATTCATGGTCTGCTCCCGTTGGTGCGGCAAGGCAATGGCTGGCTGGAAGCGTTTCGCATCATCTGGCTGGGAGAAACGATTTCGATTGCCGTCATGGAACTCGTCATGAACTTCACCGACTATCACGTCGGCGGAGTACAGGTCGACTCGATTTTCCAGCTGCGCTTCTGGCTTGGTTTTCTGCTGGCGCTGCCGGCGGGTTTCGTCGCCGCCTGGCCGGTCAATTACTGGCTATTGAAACGGAATGTCAAGCAGCACTGCCACTGAGGAGGCATGGGCGGCTGGGATGCGCAGTCGGCTACGGGACTATCCATTATCTCGATTCGTCGAGCACTCGCCGCCGTTCCTCGAATTCTTCCTTGTCGATCTCGCCGCGGGCGTAACGCTCCTTGAGGATGTCCAGGGGCGTTTTCCCGGGCGGGGACGGCGGTGCCACGCCGTGAGAGCCGCCTAGCCAGCGGACGACCACGACCACCGCCGCCGCGGCGGCCGCGATGAAAACGATAAACATCAACGGACCCAGTAACATCCACCACCCGCCGCCCCACATGTGCGGCCCGTGGTACGGCCAGTCCGGCTGCTGCGCCCAGGCAGACGACGATAGCGCGAACGCGTTGATCGCGATTCCCGACCCGATGAGCAAGTTCTTCATGTTCCGCTCCTTTTCACTGATGGATTGCGGGGACAGTATACTCGTTTATTCACGCCCGGCTGTCTGGCGAGCAAGCTGAGCCGAGCATACCGTCCCCGGATTCCGGCGCGATCAGCCGTCTGCCGGCGGCGTACCCATCATGCCGGGGTCCATGTCCTGGCGGCGCTGGCGCATCTGTTCGCGCTGTTCGTCGGTCAGCAGGGCCTGCATGCGGGCCCGCTGCGCCGCGTGCAGCTTGATCATCTCGGCCATCAACGCGCCTTTCTGATCGGCCAGCTCG
>JAACFA010000089.1 GCA_009937625.1 Gammaproteobacteria bacterium
GAGAAGGTTGGTGAAACCTGCAACATCGCCTACGCCGATGGACTCTACATGGCATATTCCGATCGGGTCGAAACTACCGCGCCGCTGCGCCTGCGGTTCCCGATCGGCATGCGCGTGCCGCTGTATTGTACCGCCAGTGGCAAGCTTTACCTGAGCACGCTGCCGCGGATCAAACGCAGGGCGGTGATCGAGAAACTACAGCTGGTGCGCCGCGCCAAGAATACGATTACCGATCCCGAAACTCTGATCCGGGAAATCGATAAAATCGAGAAACGGGAAGTCTCGATCGATAACCAGGAGCTCTACGACGACATCATTGCGATCGCAGTCCCTATCAAGGACAAGCAGGGAAGGTTTTACAGCTCGTTGGCGATCCAGGCGCCGGTATCCCGTATCTCGATCGATGACAGCGAGCGCTATGTTCCGCTGCTGCGCGAGGCCGCGCACGATTTAGCGCTGCTCGCGGAAGAAGACGAGTAACCGGGGACGAATCAATCCCCAACCCCACGGCGTTCGCATCTCTTCGAGCGGCGACTGACGACGATATGCGCTCGCATCGCAACGACCTGGCTACAATGACACCGCAGCGGAATTGGTTACGAGTATGTGATAGCCTTTAGCGCCGATTGACATCCTTTCATGCTCGCTTTCGGAGTCCTGGCAGGAACTCTCAACTTGCGGCGCAGCGCATCTGCCTGCGGCGACCGATTTAACGCCATCGAGCCAGATTTATTTATGATCAGGGTTTGTAAAAAGCTCCGCAAAGACAGCCCCGCGACAGCCGCCGGGCGAGCGATGCTGCTGGCGGGCTGCCTGTTACTACCGCAGGCCGGCTTCGCCTTTCACCTACCCCTGTGGGAAGCGGGCGCGGGCCTCGGCGTGCTGAACGTGCCGCACTATCGTGGCTCGAAAACAGAGGCCGACCTCGCGATACCGTTTCCATACATCATTTATCGTGGGGACGTGCTGCGGGTTGACCAGGAGGACGGCATCCGCGGCAAGATGTTCGAGAGCGATAATGTCGCAATCGATCTGAGCCTGGCCGGCAGTATACCCGTACCGGGCACCGACGACGACGACGACGCCAGGTCGGGTATGCCGGGGCTGGATCCCCTGGTCGAAGCCGGTGCCGAGGTTACGTTTGGCTTATGGCAATCGGCCAGCGGTATTCATAGCTTCCAGTTTGTGGTCCCCTATCGCTTCGTATATTCCATCGGCGACCCGCTCCTGGCGTACCAGGGCTGGACCCTGTCGCCCTATATCAACTATCGAATTCGCTTCCTCGGTGCAAATGCGCTGACGCGGTACAACCTCAGTTTCGGCCCAATCTATGCGGACGAGGGCTACCATGAGTATTTTTACGAGGTGGAGCCTGAATACGTCACGCCGGTGCGAGAGGCTTACGAGGCGGAACGAGGTTACAGCGGCAGCAGGATTACCCTGTCCTTTTCCAGAAACACCGGGAAGTTTCTGCTGGGCGCGTTCGCGCGTTACGATAACCTGGACGGTGCGGTATTCGAGGACAGCCCGCTGGTCGAAACCACGGACTATTTTGCCGTCGGGTTCGCGCTTTCCTGGATATTTGGAAAGTCGGAAAAAACCGTTTCGCTCGAGAAACATGATCACTAACCGGAATCTGAAATTCGCCGCACAATCCAGCGATTACCGGCCTAAAAACTGGTCCCGCGACAGCCTGGAATAATTTCGATGAGTTATAACATTCTGACCGCCGAATTGATGCACGAAACCAACACCTTCAGCTGCATCGCAACCGACGAGCAGGCCTTCAGAAACTGCTTTTACCTGGTAGGATCCGATGCGATCGCAGAGCGGGATCAGCTAAATACCGAGCTCGCCGGGTTTATGGATATCGGCCGCAAGCATGGCTGGCATATCCATCACGTCCTCAGCGCCGGCGCCGGACCGGGCGGCAAGGTAACCCGCTCGGCCTTCGACTGGCTGGCAGATCCCATTGTCGCAGCGGCCAAAGCGGGAGCTTATGACGGCATTCTGTTGGGTTTGCATGGCGCCATGGTCACGGATTTCTGCGGGGATGGCGAGGGCGAGCTGCTGCGGCGCCTGCGCGCGGTAACGGGAGGCGACACACCGATTGCAATTACTCTCGACCTGCACGCCAACGTGACCGCTGCAATGTGCGAGCTGGCCGATATCATCCTGTCCTACAAGACCTACCCGCACATCGACCAGCGTGAAACCGCCCGTCACGCCGGGGAGATCCTGCAGCGAAGCCTTAAGGGTGAGATCAGTCCGCGCAACGTCCGCGTAACCTGCCCGATGCTCGAAGAAGTCAATGGCTGCCGCACCGACATGGGTCCCATGATCGAATGGGTCAAAGCGGCCAGGGCCTGGGAGGGGCGTGACGATGTCCATGCCGTTAGTATCAACGGTGGTTTTGCCAGCGCGGACATCACCGAGGCGGGCCCCAGTATCGTCGTGACCGCCTCGGGCGACTGGCAAGCCCATACCGAATTTGCCAACAGCATTGCCGCCGACATCTGGAACCGGCGCCACCAGGTATTGAACGCCTATCTCGACGTCGATGCGGCGGCCCGGATCGCGGCACGGTACGACGCCGACGAAGGGCCGCTGATCATCGCCGATTATGCGGATAATCCCGGCGCAGGCGCCTACGGAGACGCCACCCGATTGCTGGCGGCCTTGCTCGAGGCCGGGGTTAGCGATGCCTGTTTCGGCGCGATGGTCGATGGCGAAACGGCATGGCAACTGTTGCAACATCAGCCCGGCGACAGGCTCGAGATCAGCCTGGGCGGCAAGGTGGATTCCGCTTACGGCGGCCCACCGCTCGAGTTGAAGGTTGAACTGCTATCCACCAGCGACGGTCACTACGTCGGCTCCGGGGCGATGATCGGTGGGCTCAAACGCAGTTTTGGGCCGACCGCGGTCATTCGCGCCGAAGGTATCGAGATCCTGGTTACCACCGTGGCGCAGCAATTGCTGGACCTGCAACAGTTCAGGAGCTTCGGTATCTATCCGGCGGCCAAGCGCGTGGTCGCACTCAAGTCGATGCAGCATTTTCGCGCCGATTTCGAACCGATCGCCGGCCGGGTCATCGTTTGCGACAGCGGCGCACTGGCGACTCCCGATTACCGGCGCCTGCAGTATCGCAACGTCAGGCGCCCGATATTCCCACTCGATCCTGAACTCGACGACCCCGAGCTAAGCTTTCCTGGCTAGTTAATCTGTATAATGCGCATCTAATCAGCTAACAGGCGAGTAAACCATGTCGGATAAACCACGCGGCGAACTAACCACCCGCACCATCGCGATGCCGGCCGATTCCAATCCGGCCGGCGACATCTTCGGCGGCTGGGTATTGTCGCAAATGGATATCGCTGCGGGCATCTGCGCCGGTGAACGCGCACAATGCCGGGTGGTCACAGTGGCGCTGGACGGTATGCATTTCATACGCCCGGTCAAGATAGGCGATATTCTCTGCGTTTACACCGAGGTCAAGCGCGTCGGCAACACCTCGCTCGAAGTCCACGTCGAAGCCTGGGTGCAGCGCGACCGCTCGCGCCGCATGGTCAAGGTTACCCAGGCGAATTTCACCTTCGTAGCGCTCGACGGTGACGGGCGCCCGCGTAAAGTTCGACCACTGGAGGATGACGACTAGTCGTCGACAACCTGGTCAATCACCCAGTTCGCAAACGCATGCGGCGCGAACTCGCTGGCGGCGAAACGCCCGGGCCTGCGGCTGAAGCTCTGCCCCTGTTGCTGCGCCTCGCAAATTGTGTTGTCTTCGGCGGTGGCCTGGCGCCAGCGATCGAAATAGGGTTTGACCTTTACCTCGAAACCGGGCGCATCGACCGTCTGCTGCGGGAAGCAGGCGCCTATCGTCAGCCGGGTTCGATCCACCGCTTCCGGCTGGAAAGCCAGCCACCACATGCAATCCTGGGCGAACACGAACTGGGTCGACGGGTACAACAGGGTGAAGTAGGCGCCTGCCGCGGACTCGGCACCGAGACCTTCGATATGCGCAAACGGCTTGTCTGCGCCCGGCAGGGTGGCGACGCTATTTTCGTCCTCGACCAGCAGGCCGGTCCAATGACCGGCGGTTTCGATGGCGCGTGAATCCTGCTGCCCGAGGGTAGCGCGATGCACGCTGCCGGTATGATAGGCCTCGAGCGCGTTCTCGGCGAGCAGCTTCCAGTTACTGCTGACATTGAACTCGAGGCTGCCGACCAGGCGCATATCCTGGCAGCGGTGGGCGTCGAATTTTTCCGGCATGTTGCCGAGATGCCCCGCCAGCGGCTCAGGTTGCGAATGGTAGTGGATGAAAAGAAACCCGCCCCAGGTTGCCACCGGCAGCGGCAACAACGGGTAGTCGGCGGCATCGAAATCGAGCGTTTGTTCCATCCCCGGCGTCCCGGTCAGGCTGCCGTCGAGCTGGTAGGCCCAGCTGTGATAGGGGCAGACGATACGTTTACAGCTGCCGCTGCCCTGCAGCAGGCGGGATCCGCGGTGACGGCAACTGTTGGCGAAAGCCCGGATCTCGCCGTCGGGACCGCACACCAGAATTACCGACCCGCCGAGACCCTCGTAACAGAAAAACTCACCCGCCGACGCCAGCTGCTCGACGCGTCCGACAAACTGCCAGTTACGCAAAAAGATACGCTCGATTTCGCGCTGGTAAAAGTCTTCGCAGGTGTAGCACTGCGGCGGCAGCGTGGATGCCTCGAGCAGCGGTTTGCGCAGCCCGCGGTAGGTTTCTGGATCGAACAGGAAGTTCTGGCTCATCGCGGCGCGACGCTATGAGCTCCCCCTTAGGACGGCGCTAGCCCGGATGCACCAGCAGCACCGGTATTCCAGCCCTTTCGCTGAGACTGTCGGCAATGTTGCGAAAGAAAAACCGGGTCACCCCGACCCGCGCCCGGGTCGTCATCGCGACGAGAGCGGGATTACAGTCGTTTATATACCGCAAAATCGCTTCCACCGGATTATTGCTGAAACCCACTTTTACCGAAACCTCGTAACCCGCTTCTTCGAGGCGGTGGGTGAGCGGCAGCAGCTCGCTCCTGACGTGGGCCTTGATGCTGTCACGCTGTTGTGAATCGTAGATCGGGTGCAGCGTGGGCTTGACCGGCTGATCACCAGGCTGTGCTGCGAAACCGGCGCTAAGATCCGGCTCGCCGAAACCGGCTGCACGTGGCGGTTTGGTGACGAAATAGAGTATCAGTTCGTTTTCGCCCGCGGGAAACAGCTGTTCCACGCTGGGTATAATCTTCTGACTGAGTTCGGACTGGTTTAACGCGATTAATATTTTATTTCTGCTCATGACTGAGTCCTCTTCACATAGTCAAACATGAACCGGCGGCTAATCCAGCGGTTCGGCGATCGACGGCATCAATCCGCGCACGCGGGTCTGGTGCATGCGCCGGCGGTACTTTTCCTCGTCGTAACCGCACCCGCGATGCAGGGTACAGCGGTTGTCCCAGAGCACCAGGTCACCCACCCGCCAGCGATGGCGGTAGACCGATTCGGGCCGTGTGACTTCGTCGATTAAACGCTGGATCAACGGTTTTGCCTCGGCATCGGGCATGCCCTCGATTTGCTTGACATGCGAGCCGACGAAAATATTCTTTTCGCCGGTAACCGGGTTTTGTCGCACCAGGCGCTGGCGCACAGCGTGCATGTAAGCGCGTTGATCCTGGTTGACCGCGTCTTCGCCCATCTTGGTGCGCGAATAGATGTAATCGTGAATACCCACCCGGTCTTCGATCAGTTCCCGCGTCGGTTGGTCGAGACGCTGGTAGGCGGCGCGCGCGCTGGCAAACTCGGTCTCCCCGGCTTCGTCCGGCACTTCGTAGGCGCACAGGATCGAATACATCGCCGGAATCTCGCGAAACGAGCTATCCGAATGCCACATCTCGTTACCGCGCGCCGATTTGTTCCGGCGCAGCGTGGTCTTGTTACCCTCGGCGTCGACATTGCCGACCAGCCCGATATAGGTAATCTTGCCCTGGCTGTAATAGCTGACATGCTCTTCTTCGAGCTGGCCGAAGCGGCGGGTGAAGTCGAGATGCGCGGCATCGTTCATCTGCTGGTTTTCGAACAGCAAAAACGAGTAGCGGTTAGCCGCCAGTTCGATTTGTTCAAAATCCTGGTCGCCGAGCGGCTGCGATAAATCGACACCCGAAATTCGGCCGCCAAACTCGGCATGGATGGGCTCAATTTTCATACTGCGATGCGGATATGAATGAGGTATCCGTCATGAAATCGGTTCTACGCGCTTCAGGCAAGCTCTTCGGAGAAATGGCAGGCCACGTGGTGACGGCTGCTCATCTCGCGCCACTCGGGCACTTCGGTGCGGCAACGTTCCTGCGCGTGGGGGCAGCGCGTATTGAAACGGCACCCCGGCGGCGGATTGATCGGGCTCGGGATTTCGCCTTCGAGTTTCTGCGCCACGTGCTGATCGTCCGGGTCCAGCGACGGAATCGCCGACAGCAGGGCCTTGGTATAGGGATGGGAGGTTTCTGAGAACAGTTTACTGGTCGGCGCCGACTCGACGATCTGCCCGAGGTACATGACCGCGACGAAATCGCAGGTATGTGCTATCACGCTCAAATCGTGGCTGATAAACAGGAAGGTAATGCCGCTCTCCTGCTGGATCGAGTTCAGCAGGTTCAACACGTCGGCCTGGATCGATACGTCGAGCGCGGCGACGGACTCGTCGGCGACGATAAAATTGGGGCCAGATACCAGGGCTCGCGCAATCGAGATGCGCTGGCGCTGGCCGCCGGAAAAGGCGTGTGGGAAACGTCGCAGGTGTTCCAGGTTGAGTCGGCACTTTGCCGCGATTTCGCGCACCCGGGCGTCGGTCTCTTCGCGGCTCGAGGTCAGGCCCATGACTTCCAGCGGTTCGGCGATGATGTCGCGTACCGTCATGCGCGGGCTGAGCGCCGCGTAAGGATCCTGGAAAATCAGCTGCGAGCGCTTGCGATAATCCTTCAGTTCCGGCCCCTTCAGCGAGGCTAGGTCATAGGTGACCTCGTGATCCGAATAAACGATTTCACCATGGCTGATCGGCGCCGCTTTCAGCATTGCCCGCCCCAGCGTGGTCTTGCCCGAACCCGATTCGCCCACCAGGCCGAAGAAACTGCCTTTCTCGATTTCGATGTTAATCCCCTCGCAGGCACGCACCACCGGGCGCTCGCCGAAAACGAGCCCGCGCAACGGGAAATGCACCGACAAATCGCGCGCCGCGATCAGGATATCCTTGCTCACGATTGATCCTCCTGCGTGGCGAGGTGACAGGCCACCTGGTGATTGGAACTATCGGTCGTATATCCCGGTATCTGAGTGCGGCATTTTTCGGCAATTCCGCCCGTTTCGACGCAACGTGTGTGAAACACGCAACCTGAAGGTCGATCCAGCGGAGACGGGATATCCCCCGGCACCGGGGTCAACGGCGCGTCCAGATCATCCAGTTTCGGCAACGAATTCAGCAACCCGCGGGTATAGGGATGCGCCGGCGTATTGATAACCTGGCGCACGGTCCCGGTTTCCACCAGGTTACCGAGGTACATGACCGCGACCCGGTCCGCGGTTTGCGCAATCACCCCGAGATCGTGGGTGATAAACAGGATCGACATGTGAAACTCGTCGACCAGGTCTTTCATCAACTCGATGACCTGGGCCTGGATCGTTACGTCGAGCGCGGTCGTCGGTTCGTCGGCGATCAGCAATCGCGGCTTGGTCGACAGCGCCATCGCGATCATCGCGCGCTGGCGCATGCCACCGGAAAACTCGAAGGCATACTGCTTGAAGCGATGCGCGGGCTCGGGGATGCCGACCCGTTCCAGCATTTCAATCGAAACTTCCTTGGCCTGCGCCGGGGTCATATCCGAATGGATCAGCAGCTGTTCGATCATCTGGTCGCCGATGCTGATGGCCGGGGCGAAACTCGCCATCGGTTCCTGGAAAATCATCGAGATCGCGCCACCACGGATCACCATCTGGTCCCTGGGGCGTTTCAGCGATAGCACATCGATTTCCTCATCGTCGAGGCGCAGCGTTATCTGGCTGTTGTCGTCATAAACCGAGTTCTCGGCATTGAGCATCATCAGGGCCTTGGCGGTGACCGATTTGCCGGAACCGCTCTCACCCACCAGGCCCAGCACTTCACCCGGCGCGATATCGAAAGACACGTCATTGACCGCGGTGACCAGGCCTTCATCGGTCCTGAAGCGCAGAGTCAAATTCTTTACGGAAATTAGCGGACTCGTCATTTCTTGGTATCTGAATAGGGATCGGCGGCGTCACGCAGGCCGTCGCCGACAAACACGAAAGCGAGCACCAGCGTGATGAAAAATATAACCGGAATGAAATTCCACTGGTAATTGAGCAGCACATCCGCCTTGGTCACGTTTTGCAGCATGACGCCGAGCGAGTTAACCGGTTCCTTCAAGCCGAGGCCGATAAAGCTGAGCGCGGTTTCGGACAGCACCATGTAAGGGAAGGAAATGATCAGGTCGACGATGATATAGCTGGTAAAACTCGGTAGCAGATGACGGCCGATGATGTGGCTAGATGAAGCACCGCACAATTGCGCCGCGAGCACGTATTCCTGGTTACGCTCGGTCAGCAGGTGGGTTCGTACCCGGCGCGCCAGCGTCGGCCAACCGATGAAGCCGAGGATGAGCGATATGATAAAAAACCGTCCCTCGGAGCTTATCTCGGGTGGAATGAAGGCCGCGATCGCCATGAACAGCGGGATCGCGGGGATGGTTCGCACCGCGTCGGTGACCATCTGTAGAATCGAGTCGACCCAGCCGCCGTAGTAGCCGGAAATGCCGCCGATGATCAGCGCCATCACGAAGGCGATCAGGACGCCGATCGTGCCCACCGCCAGCGAGGTATTGATCGAATGGAAGGTCCGGGAATAGATATCCTTGCCCGTACCGTCGGTACCGAAAAGATGAATCTTGCCCTCGTCGACGCCGAACAGGTGCGTGTTGAAGGTCATTCCAAACAGCGTGTACTTGTCGCCTTCCGGGAAGAAAACCACGTAACGGCGCTTGTCCCTGTTGACCTTGGTCACCCAGCGAAAATTGGTCTCGATCGAGCGAGTTCGCTCGAAGGTGTAGATAAAGGGTCGGAACGAAAAGCCATTTTCATCCCAGAACTTTGGGATATTCGGCGAACCGTTCTGGTAGTCGGGGTTGCGGCCCTCAATCGTCGGATCATAAGGCGTCAGGAAGGGCGCAAACAATCCTGACAGGACCAGGGCGAGCAGCACCCCGGCACCGATCATCGCGGCGCGCTGTTGTTTAAATCGGGACCAGATCAGCTGCCCCTGGCCAGCGGTAAAATAAGCCTCTTTCCGGCTCTGGTCTACGTTTGCATCGGTTTCTTCGATGGTAGCGGTATCGGTCATCTCGATTATCCCAGGATACTGCGGCGAACCCGCGGATCGGTCAGCGCGAGGATGATATCGGTAACGAAATTAATGCCGACGATACTGGCGGTCAGCATGAAGATAATCGCACCGGCCAGCTGCTGGTCGTTCGAACGCGCCAGTGCCTCGATCAACAGGGCCCCGGCCTCGGTCAGGGTGAGTATCAATGCGACAATCGGCAATTCGTTAAAAATCCGGTTCAGATCGAAGCCCAGCGAATTGATAATCGGTCCAAGCGAGTGGCGCGCGGGATAACGCCATAACAGTCGGCGCCCGGTGACGCCGCGTGCGGCCGCCGCCAACACATACAATTTACCCACTTCGTCGGACATCAGCGCGCGTACGGTCTGGATCGCAAACGCGGTCGCCGACCAGCCGAGAATAAACACCGGTAACCAGGCGCGTGACAGGAAATCCATGACTCGATCATAAGACCAGGCCGCATCACGAAATTCCTTGGAAAACAGGCCGGTCAGGCTGTCGCCGAAAACGACCGTTGAAAACAGCATGATCATCAACGCCAGCAGGAAATTCGGCATCGCCAGCCCGAGATAACTGATCAGGCGCAGGGCATTGTTGGTGATCGGGCTCTTCGATGTGGCCGAAATGATGCCGACGGGGATAGCAATCAGATAGGCAAGCAGCAGCGAGGTTAAACAGATAACCAGGCTGATCCAGAACTTCTCCCCCAGCAATTGCGAAATATTGACGCGCAGGATACAGCTATCGCCGAACTCTCCCTGGAAAGCCTCGACGATCCATTTCCCCCAGCGGACGACATAGGGCTTATCCAGGCCGAGACGCACGCGTTCGGCTTCGATATCGGCAATCGATATCTGGTTGCCCTGGGTATTCTTGAAGGCGAGGTAGCGTTCGGCGCAGTCTCCCGGTACCAGTTCCATCAGGCTGAACACGATAAACGAAACCATGATCAGCGTGATGACCGCGAGCGCGGCCCGCGTGGCGGCAAACTGTAGGAAGTGAAACATGAGTGTCTCTTACGTCCCCCTGGTGCTCCCCTTAGGTTTCTCTACCCTGGGGCTGTTGTTATCTTGGCTGCGGGCCAGTATGGCCCGCAGCCAAATTTACTATCAACTAAACGATCTTACTCGTCCAGCCACCACTGCGTGGGACGGTAGGGGTAAGAACGATAGTATTCGAACGAGTGGGTCGTGTACTCGACGATGTTCTTCAGCGCGTTGCGATGGAAAATCGGCGCCGGTACCTGAACCGTGCCGATAAACAGCAGGTTCTCTACCAGGTTCTTGACCATGCGTGCACCCAGCTTATTCGATTCCGGCGTACCCACAGTCGCGGATTGAAACGCGGTAACGTCTTTCATCATCTGTTTCGCGTAATCCGGCGGTTCCACGCCGCTGGCGCCGTTCGAATCCACCCATTCGGCCCACAGCATGTTGGTGCGCA
>JAACFA010000311.1 GCA_009937625.1 Gammaproteobacteria bacterium
TGGTTTCGACGCCCGGCGCGAGCGTTGCCGGCTGGATGCAGAACGGCGGGCATTTGCGCGAGGTTTTGGCAAATGCCGGGTTAATCGTATTCTTTTGGTTCTGGTTGCGCATGATACTGACGTCGGATGCACCATGCTTGACCGTGACGCTTTCGATATCGGGTGTGATATTAACCTCGGCCGCCTGCAGGTTCATTGCAGGCAAGCCCAGCAACAGGGCGCAGCCGAGAATCGGGGCTTTATTGATATACATTACTGTCAACTCCGGTTATACCAGATCGAACCTGGTAGCGATTACTCGGTCCTTTTGGACCGCTTATTTATTATTTGGTTCTCGTGCCGCAGGTGGTGCTATTGCGGCATTATCAGTGTCGTTAGATCGATGCTATGCAGTACCAGATTGTGCTCGAAATAAACCCTGAAGGAGCCGTAATTCCATTCGCTAATCGGGGGCTCGCCAACCGGGCCGAAACGCTCGTCGGGCTCGCCGAATTCGCTCAGCACGTCGTCCATGCTGATACCGCGCCTGGGCATCATCTGGGTGTCCATTGTCGCAACGTGGCCTGGAATAACCAGCTCATCGCCGGCGCTCGCGGGCTGCAGGATCAAACTGCATCCCAGGAGGATAAAATAAAGTCCTGTGCGCATGCTTTTCGATTCTCTTGACATAATGAATGTAACTATAGCACGCCGTGGTGGGCGACCCTTATTCATGGTTTAATCCGCCGCATGAATTTTCCGCTCGAAATTTTCGTCGGCTTGCGCTACACGCGGGCCAAACGGCGTAACCATTTTATATCCTTCATTTCGCTGATCTCGATGTTTGGCATCGCGCTCGGCGTTATGGCCCTGATCGTGGTTCTGTCGGTGATGAACGGCTTCGAGAACGAGCTGCGCGGGCGAATTCTGGGGATGGTTTCGCACGTGACGGTATCGAGTTTCCGCGGTCCGCTGCAGGAATGGCAAACGCTGCGCGGGGAAGCCTTGCAGCATCCGGAAGTCATCGGCGGTGCGCCTTATATCGAGGCCGAGGCGATGATTTCGAACCTGTCTTCTGTCAGCGGCGCATTGATACGCGGTATCGATCCGCAACTCGAAGACGAAGTCTCGGAAATCAACCAGAACATGGAGTTCGGTGAGCTCGGCGACCTGGTCGCGGGCGAGTACGGTATCGTTCTTGGCAGCGGGCTGGCCAACTCGCTCGACGTCGTTCCCGGCGACCGGGTTACCATGGTGACCCCTCAGGCGACCGCGTCACCGATGGGTTTTTTACCGCGCCTGCGGCGTTTCGAAGTCGTCGGTATCTTCGAAATTGGGGTTTACGAGTATGACCGCAGCAGCGCGCTGATACATTACCAGGACGCCAGCAAGCTGTTTCGGCTCGACGGCGGAGTCAACGGGATTCGCCTCAAGCTGGATGACCTCGACATGGCACCGCTGGTAAGACACGACCTCAAGCAGCAACTCGACCTGCAGTACTGGGTATCCGACTGGACCCTGCGCCACAGTAATTACTTCAAGGCGGTGCGCACCGAGAAAACCGTGATGTTCATCATCCTGTCGCTGATCGTGGCGGTAGCCGCCTTTAATATCGTGTCGACCCTGGTCATGGTGGTCACCGACAAGCAGGCGGACATCGCGATTTTACGAACCCTGGGCATGTCGCCGCTTTCGATCATGTGGGTATTCATGGTACAGGGTACGCTGATAGGTTTGATCGGAACCCTGTTCGGGCTAGTAAGCGGTGTCGTGGTGGCATCTCATATCGACGTCATCGTGCCCGCGCTCGAGCAATTCTTTCAAACCCAGTTCCTGCCGCGCGGGGTCTACCCGATTACCGACCTGCCGTCGGAAATGAAACAGTCGGATATCGTCAAGATTACGCTGCTGTCGTTTGGAGTTTCGGTAATCGCGACCCTTTACCCGGCGCTGCGGGCATCGAAAACCCGGCCTGCCGAAGCGCTGAGTTATGAGTAAACGGGAGGCGCCATGTCGGCAGCCGTAGTCGAAGCCAGTGCGGTAACCAAGGTTTTTCGCCAGGGTAAACTCGATGTCGAGGTGCTCAAGGGCGTCGATTTCAGTGTCGGCAGCGGCGAAAGTCACGCCATACTCGGTGCTTCCGGCGCCGGCAAGTCGACCCTTATGCATCTGCTCGGTGGTCTCGATCATGCAACCACCGGCGAAATCCGGGTTGTGGGCAGTTCGCTGGCAAGCCTGTCCGAGGCCAATCTCGGCAGGTTGCGCAATCGCCACCTGGGCTTTATCTACCAGTTTCATCACCTGTTACCCGAATTCAGCGCGCTGGAAAATATCGCGATGCCGCTGCTGATCCGGCGCAGTTCGCGGATTGAAGCCTACACCGAAGCGCAGGACTGGCTTGCCAAAATCGGACTGCAGCAACGCGCCGATCATAAACCGGGGGAACTCTCCGGGGGAGAGCGCCAGCGTGTGGCCCTGGCGCGAGCCCTCGTAACCCGACCGAGTTGCCTGCTGGCGGACGAACCTACCGGCAACCTGGATCAGCAAACCGCGGCGCAGATGCTGGAACTGATGCTCGACCTGAACCGCGAGCTCGATGTTGCGCTGGTGGTCGTCACGCATGATCTCGGCATCGCCGCGCGCATGCAGCATCGCTGGCACATGACCGACGGCGTTCTGACCGCGGAGTCGCAGACGTCAGACTAGGGCAGCTGGCTCTCTAGAAAACTGCAGTAGATCAGCATGACCGGGATTTGCAGCGTAATATACAGGGCGTCCGAGACCCGCCGAATGCTACCGCTGACAACCAGCTTGCGGTCTACCCATCTCGAGAGCGGGATACTCGCCTCGCGCGTGACGTAATAAGCCAGCGCCATATAGACAACGATCTTGAGAAGAGTGGCTGCCGAGGGAAACAGTACCGGGGAGGCGATCCTGTCCAGGTATTGCCAGTGAAACACCAGCGCGATGGTGAGGATGCTTTGCACGGGCAGGGCAAACACCGGGTGATTGAGTAACGGAATAAAAGACAACGCCAGGCCGGCTACAAAAAGAATATTGACGATATCGGTAAACTGCCCTTGCTGACCGAGAATGCGCCAGAAATCGAGGCTGGTGGAGTTTTCGTCGATCGCGGGATAAACCTGGCTGACGACAATCAACAGCACGATGATGCGCATAACGGGGCAAATAATATGCTCGAGCACCCATACCGTGGAATCGACTTCCCGCGAATGGTACATCAGGTAAAAGCAAAGCCCGGTGCCCAGCATAACACTGGTCG
>JAACFA010000312.1 GCA_009937625.1 Gammaproteobacteria bacterium
GCCCTTCTCGAGCACCTGCTTGGCACAACAGAGGCCGCTAAACGGTCTAACATCGGTGGTTTCCGAAAGTCTACTCAGACGGGTAACGTGATAGATAGGCTAGCTGAAGTCGCTGGCAAATTACCTAAATCCAATCTGAGTATCGATCTTCCCGATTGGCTTTGCGATGCAGAGAAACATCATGCCGCCTGTAAAAACGAAATCAAAATCTATCAAAAAATTGTTAAGCTCACCACATCGATAACGGTTGGGCGTGAGGCAAGAAAGGCCCATCTGCTAACTGCGTTATCGCAGAAGTACTCACATATCCTTGCCTTTGATAGCCGGCCCATAACACTCGCCTACCTCCGCATGCTCCTTAAAAAAAACGAGTTAGAGTCTCGAATTTTGGTTGCTACGGGCGACACACAGTCTGACAGGCGCGACCTACTGAAATCTTTCTCCCCAAAGAGCAACGATGCAACACCAACGATCGGTTTGTGCTCAGACAGCGTTTCAGAAGGCGTAAACCTCCAGCGAGCGCAAGCGATCGTGCATCTCGACATGCCGAGTGTTGTACGCATAGCGGAACAGCGCTCTGGGCGAATTGATCGTTTAGATAGCCCTCACCAAACGATTCACGCCTGGTGGCCCGATGATGCTAAGGAATTTGCGCTACGGCAAGATGAGCGGTTTATAGAACGGTACGAAACTGTCGATAATTTATTAGGCGCCAATATGCCGCTGCCTGAGGCGATTCGCCAGTCAAAACGTGCGTATACCGCTCGTGACGCGATCCGGGAATACGAAACGACCGGCGACAGTTGGGACGGTATTGAAGATGCATTTTCACCCGTGCGAGCACTCGTTAGTGGAAACTCGGCCCTGATTCGAGAGAAAACTTACCTGGAATATATCAATGTTAAAGCAAGAGTTATCTCTCGAGTAAGCCTTGTCTCAGCCACGCAGCCCTGGGCGTTTTTCTGCACGACGGATACCTCCAGGGTACCGCGCTGGATTTTTCTGAAAGATATTACTTCTGATCCTGAAACGGATTTGCTCACAATCAGCGAACATTTAAGGCAACGACTGGGGCCCGATGTGGAGGATTTGCGTGAAATTTCACCCAGCTCGGAACGGATAATGGCCGAGTTTCTTAACCGGTTGTCTTCAGCGGAGAGGCGCTTGCTATCTCGACGCAAACGGCGGGCGCTAGATGAAATGGAAAAAGTGATCGAGGCATTCCAACAATCGGCAATCTTGCGTGAAAACCAAAATGAAGTAGACACCCTTTCCGCATTGCTACAAGTTCTCAAAGAGCCGGGAACGGGGATACAGCCAGACTGGGAAGAATTGGCTGCTCGTTGGCTAGACCTCATTCGGCCTGTCTGGTACGAGAAATTACAAGCTGGCGGTAGGACGAGGCCATTACTGCTCAAGGACATTCGGAAGGATCTGATTGGTGCAGAGGCATCCTTACTTCCAAAGACCATCTCTGAATTCACAAAGGCATTACCGGCACAACGCCCCACCGATGAGCGCATAGTGGCTTGCATTATCGGAATTGCATGAAAGCGAAACATGGGCAATCCGCAATTTGACTACCTATTAAGTTACCCATTCCATGGAGAATTCAATGAAGTAAACTGTCCCCCAGAGCACCTCTCTCAGACCGCGTCGTAAAACAACATAACTCTCTGATTTTAATCACCTTTAAGGTATAATGGAGCATCTTGAAACGACACGGATGTTGACCATGTGCAAGCCCGCAAGCAATTCTTACAGCGCACCCGAATGCGCCGATTCACTGGCCCGTGCCGAAGCGCTCGAACGCGAAATCACCGACCTCTGCGCGCAGATCAATGCGGCCAATTACCGTTTATTGCAATTGATCGTCGCGCTCGAAAACGAAAAACCCTGGGCCGCCTGGGGCTCGCGTCCTGCGCACACTGGCTCAACTGGCGCTGCGGCATCGGACTCAACGCGGCGCGCGAAAAAGTCCGGGTCGCGCACGCACTCGTACAATTGCCCGGCATCAGCAAGGCGTTCTCTCGCGGCGAGCTCAGCTTCTCCAAGGTGCGCGCCCTGACCCGGATTGCCGACAGCGGGAACGAAAGCGAATTGCTCCATCTCGCCCGGCAGGCCACCGCCGCACAGTTCGAAAAGCTGGTGCGGGGTTACCGGCGCGTCGAACGCCTGCAGGAAAACGAGCGCGCCACAGCGCAGCGCGCCTCCCGCGGGCTGATCTACTTTTACGACGAAGACGGCAGCCTGGTGATTCACGCCAGGCTGCCCGCCGACGAGGGCGCGCTCGTACTGCAGGCGCTCGAAGCCGCGATGGATGCGCAAGACGCCGCGGCGAGCAACGCCGAGCCAGGCGACGTTACCGCGGTAACGCCCGTGACAACAGGCGACAATCCGGAATCCGCTGACGTTACCGCGGTAACGCCGGCGGCCGAGAACCGGCCTGCACAGCGCCGCGCCGATGCGTTGACGACAATGGCGCAAACCACGCTACGCCACGGCCCCGACTCACAGGGCGGCAGCGAACGCTATCAAGTCGTGGTGCACGTTACCGCGGAAACGCTCGCCATGGATGCCGCCGGCCGCTGCGAACTCGAAAGCGGTCAACGGCTGGCGACAGACACGGTGCGCCGTATCGCCTGCGACAGCAGCCTGCTGCGGATCACCGAGGACCAGGCGGGCAACCCGCTCGATATCGGCCGCAGGCGCGCGACGACGGCTGCCGCTTTCCGGGCTGCACTCATCGCCGCCATATCGACGCGCATCACATCGAGCACTGGGCGAACGGCGGCGAAACCTCGGTCGACAATCTCCTGCTGCTCTGCCGGCATCACCATCACCTGGTGCACGAGGGCGGATTCGGTCTCGAACGCACGGCCGGCGGCCACCTCCGCTTCACCCGCCCCGACGGACGGGTCATCGACGCACACCCCGTACTGCCGGCCAGCGGCAGCGTCGACGGGTTACGAGGCAACCTGCAGGCAGTCGACGCATCGGCCTGGATTATTCCGGCCGACGCGCTCGACCACGGCATCGCAATCGAAGGATTGATGAGGGTTCAGGAACGAGAGCCAGGACGCGCCGGCTACTCGTAACCTACTGTTGCGCAGCAGGAGGAAATTTAGTGCTTAAACGCATGGTCGCAAGGCCTTAAAACTTACAAGCGTTAGAAACGAAAACAAGTATGCGAAACTGGCGAGATTGTTAAAAAGGCAGGCAAATTTGGCGCATTTTTGGGAAGCTCTAATTATCACGACTGCGAATTCACAAAGCCCGTGGAGTGCCCCGAGTGTAGCTCAGGTCAATTGGTCAAGCGTGAGTCAAAGCACGGGCCATTTCAATCTTGTTCAAGATTTCCTAAATGTAAATATTCGGAAAGTTTAAAGCACAAGTAGTACAAGCCATGCGGGAAACTCGGTGACAGTTTAATTAATTCGGAATTAAGGTAACTGTCACCGTAACTCGCACGAACAGGCACCCATATAACAGGTAATGAAGCTTTGCTTGACTGCTATCAATACCGTTTGTTTAATTTCGCCTAGATTGTCCATTTTTAAGATTGATTGCCAGGGCCCGCATGCACCTGAAAGCGAACTACGAAAAGAAGACGACCGGGAAGATTTCAAATCCGAATTCGAGACGATCCGGGGCTCGCTGCACGAGCTGGTCAAAACGGTAACATCGCCCTGAAGCGGCAAACCAGCGGCCCTGTTTCCATCTGCCGGAGAGTAATCCATGGAGTTTAGAGACTATTACGACATTCTCGGGGTCACGCGGGAAGCCAGCGCGGATGAAATCAAGCGAGCCTACCGCAAATTGGCGCGCAAGTTTCATCCCGACATCAGCAAGGAGCCAGACGCCGAGGAACGCTTCAAGCAGGTCGGTGAAGCCTACGAAGTGCTCAAGGACGCCGAAAAACGTGCAGCTTACGACCAGCTGGGTAAAAACTGGCAAGCCGGGCAGGATTTCCGGCCCCCGCCCGACTGGGATCAGGGTTTCGAATATCACGGCGCCGGGTTTGACGAAGCCCAGTTCAGCGATTTCTTCGAAAGCCTGTTTGGCCAGGGACGCGGCGGCGGCAGACGCGCGCAGGGACAAACCGAATTCCACATGCGCGGCGCCGACAGCCACGCAAAAGTGTTGATCGACGTCGAAGACGCATTCCGGGGCACCAGCCGTACGCTGACCCTGAAGCATCCGCAGATGGGCGAAGACGGGCGCCCGCAATTGCAGGAACGCACGCTCAATGTCCGCATTCCGAAGGGGGTACGCCAGGGCCAGCACATCCGCCTGGCGAAACAGGGCGGCGCCGGCATCGGTGCAGGCGAGCCCGGCGATCTTTACCTCGAAGTGGATTTTGCGCCCCACCCCTTTTTCCATGTCGAAGGCAAGGATGTATATCTCGACCTTCCGGTCGCACCCTGGGAAGCGGCGCTCGGAGCGAAGATCAGCATACCGACGCCCGAGAACCGGCTGGACCTGAAAATTCCGGCCAGGTCGGGGGCCGGCAAAAAATTGAGACTAAAGGGCAAGGGTATCCCGGCGAAGCACCCTGGTGACCTGTACGCGGTGCTACGCATCGCCCTGCCACCAGCCGATTCCGCGGCCGCGGAAAAGGCTTACCGTGAATTCGAGCAGGCCAGCAATTTCAACCCGCGCGCCGGCATGGGAGGCTAAACCGTTATGAACAGCAAAAAAACGAAATTACTTTCCGGCGACCTTATCGGTGAGGACGAAGAAATAACCCTCGAGCAGCTTTGCCGGGCCTGCGAACTCAGCGAGCAGGAGATCATCCAGCTGGTCGATCAGGGGATTCTCGAACCCATGGGGCCGGAACCAGCCGAATGGCGCTTCGTCAGCGTCAGCCTGCGCCGGGTACGTATCACTCGCAACCTGCAGCGAGACCTGGGCGTCAATGCACCGGGCGCCGCCCTGGCGCTGGAACTGCTGGAGGAGATAGAGGAACTACGGTCGCGCCTGCGCCAGCTCGAGACATAGGCAGGACAGGCGGCAACCGCATCGGCGGGGCCATTAAGATAGTTATCTAAAAAACGGATTGTTCAATGAAGCTCAGACCAATCGATAAGTATCGCTACCGCAAGCATTACAAGATCGTGTTTGCCGCAATCGTCATTGAGCTGACTGCAATTTCACTGGTTTGTTCAGCCCTGTTAATAAGCTGGCTCAGTTCCCCGGATGAATCCCATTTCACATTGAACCTCGCAGGCGTCGTGCTTGCGGTCATGATAGTTGCTTACACCGTGTATCGTTTTAAAGATCATCCGTTCATGGATGAGGTGGTCTATGTGTGGAACTTAAAAAAGCAGCTCAATCTTATTCACCGAAAACAGCATAAGATCGAGCCGTTAATAGAAGACAATAATGTGGATGCAATGGTTGTCATGAATTATATGTACCAGGGATCAAAGCAGCTATACGAACTGGATGACAACACCATCACCCTGGATGATCTGGCGATCAAGGCCAGGCACCTGAATACCAAACTCGAAGAGAAAGGGCTCAAGTTGAACACGGATGATTATGATCCCGGTTTACTGGGTCAGTTTTAGAAACACAACTCCCTCGACCATTCCATTAACGGATGCTCCCGGCTTTTGCCAGGCTTACAGCGTCGATGATCTCCTTCACCGCGTACGGCAGGAGAATTGTGCAGGCCGCCTGCGCCGCCTCGAACACGAATATCGCCAGCAAGCGCAAGCGCGCCTTGAGATAAAAAATCAGGGCAAAGCGCCACG
>JAACFA010000090.1 GCA_009937625.1 Gammaproteobacteria bacterium
AACACCATCGGCCTCGCCTTACTTTGCATGCCGCCCGTACCGGCGGCCATTTCGGCACGCGATGCCATCAAACCCTCGCCTCGGTGGCGTTCGCTGCGTTCGACCCGCGCGATATAGGTTGCATCGATCGGCAACGGGTCGAGCACCGTGTTCAGGTCGGGGCTGTAAAAAAAAGCCGACGAATAGCGCGCGTTAACGCCGCGGTTGATCACCCGGTGCGGTGTCGCGATGAAGTAGTTACGCGTCACCAGCTGCAGCAACTCACCGGTATTGACCACCAGGCTGCCCGCGAGCGGGTCGACTCGATACCAACTGTTGTCATTAGCCTGGGCTTCGAGCCCGGCGGTTTCATCCTGCAGCAGCAGGGTAAGGAAGCCGGAATCCTTGTGCACTCCGACGCCCTGCCCGCCATCAAGCGTCCGTGGATAGCGAATCAGCTTCAGGTAAGGCGACGGGCTCTCACCGAACACGCGTTCGATATGCATTTCATCCAGACCTAGCGCAAGCGACATGATGCGTAACAGCTGCCGCGCGACCCCGGACAGGCGTGCGAAGTAGTCGCTGACAATTTCACGAAAACCCGGCAGCGCGGCTTCCGGCGGCCACTGGTTCGGACCCACCAGCGCCATGTAATAAGGATCCGGATTCTCGATCGCATCGCGCTCGACACCGATATCGATCTGCTCGCGATAATCGATCTCGTTGTTGGTGAGCTCGGAGCCAAGCTGTTCCCAGCCACGAAACTGCGCCGAATGGTGTTTGTCTATAGCCCGCCGGATTTCCAGCGGCAGCGCGAAGAAGGTCTTCATCATAGCGAGGTAATCGGCGCTTTGCCGCGCCGAAATACCGTGGTTGACGATGTAAAAAAAACCGGTCTCGTGGCAAACCTGGCCAACCCGGGCACAGAGCTCGCGACGCAAGCGGCCATCGCCGGAAAGCCAGGGCTCGAGATCGATGATGGGTATCTGGTCAGGCATTGAATTCAGGCAGGTAAAGACGGTAAAACTGTGAGAGGATAAGGCTCAGTATAACCGATCGGCAAGTCTCTAGAATGGTAAAAAACGAGCCCGGGGCATCTTCAGCGTTGCGCTACGAATCCCGCCGCGGCGAATCGGAGTTACGGTTATGATCGCGCTATTGTCCGATTTCGTCGTGGCGCTGGTGGCCCTGATACATCTCGGTTTCATGTCGCTCGAAATGTTCCTGTGGGATAAGCCGCCGGGCCTGAAAGTTTTTCGACTAACGCCGGAGCAGGCGGCCGCCACGCGGGTACTGGCGGCCAACCAGGGCTTGTACAACGGTTTTCTCGCGGCCGGAGCCTATGCCAGCGATATCAAAATTTTCTTCCTGAGCTGCGTTATCATCGCCGGCGCCTATGGAGCAATCACCGCCACCCACCGCATCCTGGCGGTCCAGGCCGCACCCGCGGCGCTCGGCCTGGTGCTGGTGCTGTTATCGTGAATCCAGATATCATGGGAACTGCTGCATTTTCAGACGACAACCAGGGCAGGATATCCCCGCAGGCAGGCGGTTCAAACAACGTTGCGGACAGCGCCTGCATAATCGGGAACTAACAAGCATGAAGATAACAATCGATGGTTACGATTTCGACGCCGACCTGGAAACCGGTAAATCACCCGCGACCTGTTACGCTTTCAAGCAGGTCATGCCGTTCGCCAGCCAGGTGGTGCACGTGCGCTGGAGCGGCGAAGGCATGTGGATTCCATTGGGCGACATGGACTTTGCGGTCGGTTACGAAGACGCCACCGCCTACCCCGCACCGGGGCAAATTCTGCTCTACCCCAAGGGCAAGAGTGAAACCGAAATTCTGATCGCTTACGGCAGCGTGCATTTTGCCTCCAAAGCCGGCACGCTCGCCGGCAACCATTTCGCCACGATCACGTCGGATCTCGAGCGCCTGCGCGAGATTGGCGTCAGCACGCTGTGGCAAGGCGCCAAATCCATCCGCTTCGAGGAATAATTTGCTGCGCGACTCGATAAAAGAGATCAAGTCTACGCTCGACGGGATGCACAAGGAATTTGACTGCGAGCTGCTGACCCGCGGCCATGGCGAGGCAGTCGTCATTTATCGCATGCCGCGAGATGTACAGCTCGAGGACCTCCTGTTACGCAAAAATACCGTCAGCCTCGGCTACTTCTGGGAAGACCGGCCCTATAACGTCTATCACTGGATCGATCCGTTACAGGATACCGTGGCCCTCTATTTTAATATCGCAGACGGCACCCGGATCTCGCAGCGGAGCATCGAGTGGCGCGACCTGACCGTCGATGTGCTGATTACACCGGACGGACGCTGCCGCGTGCTGGACGAGCACGAGCTACCCGCCGATATCGACGCCGACTTGCTGCGCTACATCGGCGAAACCCGCGATGAATTGTGCCGCGAACCATTGTCTCGCCTGATCGAGTATGACAAGCTCACGCGTTCGTTAATCAACCGCGAGTAACCGACCTTGCCGCTCGAGCTCTGGCTTGCCTACATCGCTACCAGCGCGGTCGTGCTGGCGATCCCCGGCCCGACCATCCTGCTGGTTTTGAGCTATTCGATCGCACACGGCCGCCAGGCCACGCTGCCGCTGGTGGCCGGGGTCGCACTCGGCGATTCGGTCGCGATCACGCTGTCGTTGATCGGCCTCGGCACCCTGCTGGCCACGTCCGCGGCCTGGTTTATCATCATCAAGTGGATGGGCGGGATCTACCTGATCTATCTTGGCATCATGTTGGTGCGCGGCGCCAGGCGGCCGCTGCCGATGCAGGCCGACGCCGCTCACGAAGCCTCGCCCGGCAAGCTGTTCGGCAACGCGTTTATCGTCACCGCGCTGAATCCCAAGAGCATCGTGTTTTTTATCGCACTGTTACCGCAATTTGTCAGCGCTGCGCACCCTGCGGTGCCGCAGCTCTGGATCCTCGGCGTCACTTTCGTCGTGCTAGCCACCATCGGCGCCGCCTGCTACGCCCTGTTCGCGGCCTCGATACGCCGTTTCCTGGCATCGCCACGCGCGCAAAAAGCCTATAGCTACGCCGGCGGCGGGCTGCTGTGCGGCGCCGGGATTTGGGCGTTGAGCGCAAAGCGTGTAATCTCGGCGCCATGATTCGGGTACGCGCGCCAATCTGGTTACTCTGTTGCTGCCTGCTGCTGGCATTGTCCGGTTGCGGCAACAAGGGCCCGCTGGTGCCGCCCGAGGAAGAAGAAAAGAAAGCCAAAAGCGTGGGCAGTTAACGTGGATCATTTCGAATACAGGCAGGGCGAGCTGTTCTGTGAAGACGTCGCCATCGCCGAGCTGGCCGCAACTTACGGTACGCCCCTTTTCGTATACTCGCGCGCCACGCTGGAGCGCCACTGGCATGCCTTCGACAACGCGCTCGCCGGGCACGACCACCTGGTGTGCTACGCGGTCAAGGCGAATTCCAACCTGGCGGTGCTGAACCTGCTGGCACGCCTCGGCTCGGGCTTCGACATCGTCTCCGGCGGGGAAATGCGGCGCGTTCTGAAGGCTGGCGGCGAGCCCTCACGCATCGTGTTTTCGGGTGTCGGCAAGCAGGCCGACGAGATCGAGGCGGCGCTCGAGGTCGACATCCTCTGTTTCAACGTCGAGTCCGAGCAGGAGCTCGATCGCATCAACGAAATTGCCGGGCGCATGGGCAAAACCGCACGCATCTCGTTTCGCGTCAACCCGGACGTGGATGCCAAGACCCATCCCTATATTTCCACCGGGCTCAAGGAAAACAAGTTCGGCGTCGCCTTTGCCGATGCCCAGTCGGTTTACCTGAAGGCGGCCGAACTCGAGCATATCGAGATCATCGGCATGGATTGCCACATCGGCTCGCAGCTAACCGAGCTATCGCCCTACATCGACGCGCTCGATCGCCTGCTGGCGCTGATCGAGAAGCTGCGCGCCAGGGGCATCCTGATCAAACATCTCGACCTCGGCGGCGGTCTCGGTATCCGCTATCGCGACGAGGAGCCGCCCTTGCCCGCCGACTGGGCCAGCGCGCTGCACGAGCACCTGTCCAGTTTCGACGGTACGATCGTGATCGAACCCGGTCGCGCAATAGCCGGCAACGCCGGCATCCTGGTGAGCCGGGTCAATTACCTCAAGCACGGGGCCGACAAGAACTTTGCCGTCATCGATGCCGCGATGAACGACCTGATCAGACCCTCGCTTTACGGCGCCTGGCAGGAAATCATTCGCGTCGAGCAGGCCAGCGATGCGCCCGAAAAGCTGTACGACGTAGTCGGCGCGATTTGCGAATCCAGCGACTTTCTCGGCAAGGACCGTCGTCTCGGCCTGCGCCAGAACGACCTGCTCGCGATCCGCTCCTCCGGCGCCTATGGTTTCGGCATGGCGTCAAACTACAACACCCGCGTGCGCGCGGCCGAAGTCATGGTCGATGGCAATCGGCACTACTGCGTTCGCGAGCGCGAGGACTTCGAAGACCTGATTCGCGGCGAGTCCCTGCTGCCATGAAACTCAAATTCGCCAAGATGCACGGTCTCGGCAACGATTTCGCCGTGATCGACGCTATTCACCAGCGCTTCGAGCCGCGTCCGGAGCTGGTGCGGCGTTGGGCCGATCGCTTCGACGGCATCGGTTTCGACGATGCGGCCGCTTTCAAGTACCGGATTTATAACGCCGACGGCGGTGAGGTCGCTCAATGCGGTAACGGTGCTCGTTGTTTCGCGCGTTTCGTGCGCGAACAGGGCCTGACCGACCTCGACGTCATCCCGGTCGAAACCAACACCGGCCTGCTGAAACTCGAAGCCGTCGATGCCACCCGCTATCGGGTCGATATGGGCGTGCCTGGTTTCGAGCCGGCCGAGATTCCGCTGCGTACCGAAACCCGGGAAACCCTATATCGTAGCGACTACCAGGGCCAAGAAGTCAGCTTCAGCGCGATGTCGATCGGTAACCCCCACATGGTGATCCAGGTCGAAGACGTCGAAACAGCCCCGGTTGAAAGCATGGGGCCTTATTTCGAGTCGCACATGATGTTTCCCGAGCGCGCCAATGTCGGCTTCATGCAGGTAGTCGACCGCGAAAGCTTCAAGTTACGCGTTTTCGAGCGCGGCGTCGGCGAAACCCGCGCCTGCGGCAGCGGAGCCTGCGCGGCCATGGTGGCCGGGGTAGAACTCGGCCTGCTGGCGCCGGTGGCGACTGCAATGCTGCGGGGCGGCGACCTCAATCTGGAATGGCAAGGCGACGCAAACCCCGTTATGATGACGGGCGAAACTGCAATGGTTTATCAGGGCGAAATCGAATATGAGTGAAGTATCTGCAGAAGCACAGCAATCCGAGCAAATCGACGAAACGAAAATTATCCAGTACCTGCAGGATAATCCCGAAGTGTTGATGAAGTACCCCGACATTTTTTCGGCGCTGGCTATTCCTCACCAGACCGGCGCCGCGACGTCGCTGGTAGAGCGTCAGCTCAAACTACTGCGCGAGGAAAACCTGTCGCTCAAATCCAAAATCGACGAACTGGTCGGCATTGCTCGTGAAAACGAGGAGCTGAATCAGCGCTTTCATCGACTGGCGCTGGAATTGATGAATACCGACCAGCTGCATGACGTGCTCGCCATGGTGCAGGACCAGGTGCAGACGTTTTTCTATACCGATTTTGTCTGTTTCCGCTTCCTGCCGGGGATTAGCGTTGACAGCGATATCCTCGACGGCCTTTACCTCGATGCCGACAGCGGCATCGTAGATAGCGTCAAATCCTGGATCGAGGCGCGAAAACCGGTCTGCGGCCGCCAGGACGAGAAAATCAACCGCGAGCTGTTCGGTCCCGAGCTGCACATCGGCTCCAGCGCGATGATTCCGCTTTACCATACAAAAGGCCTCGGGCTGCTGTGCCTGGGCAGCACCAGTGCCGATCGCTTCGGCCTGTCGATGGGCACGATCTTTCTGCAACAGCTGGGCGAACTGGTCAGCAATCGATTGAAAAACCTGCTGCAGGTGGCGTAACCGCGGTGACTGAATATCTGGAACAGTTCATCCAGATGCTACGCAGCGAAAAGTATTACTCCCCCCACACCTGCAGTAACTACCGCCGCGATCTCGAGCAGTTTCATAAATTTCTGGGGCTACGGGGTATCGGCGGCTGGCAACAGGTCGACTATAACCTGGTCAGCGAATTCGCGGCACAACGCCACCGGCAGGGACGCAAAAGCCGCACTATTGCACGCGAATTGTCTGCTATTCGCAGCCTCTACCAGTTCCTGATCAAAAACGGTGTGGTCGCTCAGAACCCGGCGCTGGAAGTGCGTGCACCGAGGTCGGGCAAGGCCCTGCCCAAAACCTGCGACGCCGAGGCCATCGATCGGCTGCTGCGGATCGAAGACGACAGCGACGGACTGCTGGTGCGCGACGTTGCCATTTTCGAGCTGATTTATTCGTCCGGCCTGAGGCTCGCCGAACTGGTGAACATCGATCTGGACGATATCGACCTGGCGCAAAAGCATTTGATCGTTACCGGCAAAGGTAATAAAACCCGGCATTTGCCGATCGGCAGCAAGGCGGTGGAAGCCGTGCAACGCTGGCTGCGACTGCGACAGGACTATTGCCAGGATACACATCAAAAGGCCCTGTTCCTGAGCCAGCGGGGCAACCGCATATCGCCGCGTAACGTGCAAAGCCGGCTCGAGTCGCTGATCCAGCGCGCAGCGCTGGATCAGCACCTGTCACCGCACGTGCTGCGTCATTCATTCGCCACCCACATGCTCGAGTCGAGCTCGGACCTGCGTGCGGTGCAGGAATTGCTCGGCCACGTCAATATCGCGACCACCCAGGTCTACACCCATCTCGATTTCCAACACCTGGCCCAGGTCTACGATGCGGCACACCCGCGCGCGAAACGTAAATCCTGACATGCTCCCAGCTTCTTTCGAGGAGACCTGGGCCCAGCCGGGGGGCGCAGGTTTTCGCTGGCCGACATTCTATTGCCGCGAAAGCGCTCAACTCTTGTATTCCCTTTACGCCGACTATATATGAGAATCTCTAGGGCGCGGTTTGCGGGGCTAAATTTTGGAACAGTTTGAAGGCACCACGATATTGTCGGTGCGACGCAATAACAGCGTCGTCATCGGCGGCGATGGCCAGGTAAGCCTGGGTAACACCATCATGAAGGGTAATGCGCGCAAGGTAAGGCGCCTCTACAAGGACAAGGTCGTCGCGGGATTCGCCGGCGGTACCGCAGATGCTTTCCTGCTGTTCGAACTGTTCGAGGGCAAGCTCGAGAAACACAGCGGGCAGATGATTCGCGCCGCGGTGGAGCTGGCCAAGGAGTGGCGTTCGGATCGCGCGCTGCGGCGCCTCGAAGCTTTGCTGTGCGTCGCCAATGAAGAAGCGTCGCTGATCATCAGCGGTAACGGGGACGTGATCGAGCCGGAAGACAGCCTGATGGCCATCGGTTCGGGCGGTGCCTACGCCCAGGCGGCGGCTCGCGCAATGCTGGATACCACCGAAATGAGCGCACGCGAAATTGTCGAAAAAGGTTTGCAAATTGCCGGCGAAATCTGCGTTTATACCAACCTCAACCATAGCTTCGAACAAATCGATTACCAGTAACCTGTATGGACAGTAACAACATCACATCGCCGATGACGCCGCGCGAGATATCCCAGGAACTCGATAAGCATATTATCGGCCAGGACAACGCCAAGCGTGCGGTTGCCATCGCGCTGCGCAACCGCTGGCGCCGACAGCAGGTCGACGAGGAACTGCGCAACGAGATCACGCCCAAGAACATTCTGATGATGGGCCCCACCGGGGTCGGTAAGACCGAAATCGCGCGCCGGCTGGCACGGCTGGCGAACGCGCCTTTTATCAAGGTCGAGGCGACCAAGTTCACCGAGGTCGGTTACGTCGGACGCGACGTCGAGTCGATTATTCGCGACCTGGTCGACGTCTCGGTCAAGCAAATGCGCGAGGCGGAGGTCGGACGCGTACGTCACCGAGCCGAGGACGCGGCCGAGGAAAAAGTACTCGATGCACTGCTGCCGCGACCCGCTGATTTTTCCGAGGAAGCGGCAAGCCAGGGCGACAACACGCGCCAGAAGTTTCGCAAGATGCTGCGTGAGGGCAAGCTCAACGACAAGGAGATCGAGATCGACCTGCAACTGCCAAACGTCGGCGTCGAAATCATGGCGCCACCGGGCATGGAAGACATGACCAACCAGCTGCAGGGACTGTTCCAGAATCTCGGTAGCCCGAAGTCGAGAACGCGCAAACTGCGCGTCGAGGATGCGCTCAGGATGCTCACCGACGAAGAGGCGGCAAAACTGATCAACGAGGATGAACTCAAGCTCAGCGCGCTCGAAAACGCCGAGCAAAACGGCATCGTTTTTATCGACGAGATCGACAAGGTCGCCAGGCGCCAGGAAACCAGCGGCGCCGACGTCTCGCGCGAAGGCGTACAACGCGACCTGCTGCCGCTGGTCGAAGGCTGCACCGTTTCCACCAAGGCCGGTATGATCAAGACCGATCACATCCTGTTCATCGCCTCGGGTGCATTCCACCTGTCCAAGCCCAGTGACCTGATACCCGAATTGCAGGGCCGGCTGCCGATCCGCGTCGAACTATCGGCGCTGACGGTCGGCGATTTCGTGCGCATCCTGCGCGAACCCAACGCCAGCTTGACCGAGCAGTACACCGCGCTGATGGAAACCGAAGGCCTGACCCTGTCGTTTACCGATGACGCCCTGGCGCGCATTGCCGAAGTCGCGTGGCAGGTCAACGAAAAACAGGAAAATATCGGTGCCCGTCGCCTGCATACCGTGATGGAGCGACTGCTGGAATCCATCAGTTTCGAGGCGTCGGACATGGTGGCGCAAACCATCACGATCGACGCGGATTACGTCAACGAACACCTCGGTGAGCTGTCGCTCGACGAGGACCTCTCACAGTATATTCTCTGATGAAGCCAACCGAAATCAATCTGCACCAGTTGTCGCGCGTGCTCGAACTCAGCTTCGAAGACGGCTCGAATTTCAAGCTACCGGTCGAGTACTTGCGAGTTTTTTCGCCCTCGGCCGAGGTCCAGGGCCATGGTCCCGGGCAGGATGTGCTGCAGATCGGCAAGGAGGATGTCAACATCACCGCCATCGAGCCGATGGGGCATTACGCAGTCAAGCTCGTGTTCGACGACAATCACGATACCGGCATTTATAGCTGGGATTACCTTTACGAGCTCGGTGCCACCTACGACGAACGCTGGGAACATTACCTCGAACGTCTCGCAGAAGCCGGACATAAGCGTAAACCGGAATCCTGAGTACCACGGGCGATGGGCTAGTGCTTCGCTTCACTGGGGTCGGATCGCGGCCAGGACAGGGTTTGAGCATAGCTTTCCCCGCTTTCGGATCGAACCGGAATGGTTGCTGGCCGTCATGATTTAATTCCCTCCTCTGCTGCTGAAACAACGCGTATCGAAGGCACAAACATCGAGGTTTGCTGCACTGCCCTCATCTGTTATGGTTCGAATCATGCAACAAAACAGCTCTACAGACTTCGGCTACGAAGAGATCCCGACTTCCGAAAAACAGCGTCGTGTCGGAGAGGTTTTCACTTCGGTGGCGCAAAAATACGACTTGATGAACGACGTCATGTCGTTCGGCATTCACCGCCTGTGGAAACGCTTCACGCTCGAAATGTGCGGCCTGCGACCCGGGCACCGGGTGCTCGACCTGGCTGGCGGTACCGGTGATCTGGCGCTCAAGCAGGCGCGCATCGTGGGTGCAGGCGGACAGGTCGTTCTCGCCGACATCAACGCCGACATGCTGCGACGCGGGCGCGACCGCGTCATCGACAGCGGACTGGTCGGGAGGATCGAAACCGTCCAGTGTAACGCCGAGATATTGCCTTTCGTCGACAATCATTTCGACTGCATCACGATGGCCTTCGGTCTGCGCAACGTTACTGACAAGGGAACCGCGCTGGCCTCGATGCAGCGCGTGTTGAAGCCCGGCGGAAGGCTCTGCGTGCTCGAGTTCTCCAGACCGATATACGAACCGCTGGAGCGGCTTTACGATTTTTATTCCTTCAACCTGTTACCGCGCATGGGCCAGGCCATCGCCAACGACCGGGCCAGCTACCAGTACCTGGCCGAATCGATTCGCATGCACCCCGACCAGGACAGCCTCAGTCAGATCATCCTCGAGCAGGGTGGGTTCGACGAAGTCGAGGTGCACAACCTGAGCGGTGGCATCGTGGCGCTGCATCGCGCATTCAAGTACTAGGCGCTACGCTGCCGTGCAAGCCTCCGACAGTCTCAGCGCTACCCTGACCGATTCGATAAAGAGTTCACTGCTGGCGGTCGCGGAAATTGGCGGTAACCGGCTGCTTGCCTTCGACGAAGCCGCGCTGGCGGGCTGCCGCGAGATGCAGGGGCACTGCATCGCAATCGAAATTACCGATCTCGACTTCAAGCTTTACTGCCACCCGGGCGACTGGGGCATCCGGCTCGGCCGCAACGCGCCTGCGCGCGAGGTCGACGCCACCATTTCGGGGCGCCTGATGGCGCTGGTCAACCTGGCGTCGCAAGATGACAAGGTATCCACTTCGATCCAGGAACAGGTCAGTTTCAACGGCAACGTGTCGCTAGCCCAGAAGCTGCAACGCATCCTGGCCGGTCTCGATATCGATTGGGAAGAAGCGCTGGCGCAACGAACCGGCGATGTAGTGGCGGTTCAGCTGCATCAGGGACTGCGCCGCTTTGGCGAGTGGTTCAGGCAAAGCGCGGAGTCGGTGCTGCTAACCAGCAGCGAGTACCTGCGCGAGGAAGCCCGGCTCAGTCCGACCCAGGTCGAGTTCGAGGCCTTCCAGTCGAGCTTGACCGAACTCAGGCATGATGTCGCGCGCGCCGAGGCCAGGCTGCAGCGGATACTCGAGAAAAGCCGTTCTCGATGATGCGCAACCTGTTTCGTCTCATAGCCATTAACTTTACGCTGGCGCGCTTCGGCCTCGACCAGATTGTTTTATCGATGCACTTTTTCCGCCCGCTCTACCTGCTGGGTGTGATCAACCCATTCAACTGGTTCCGCGGCAACGACCGCAGCGAGGCCGAGCGCCTGCGCCTTTGCATCGAATCGCTGGGGCCGATATTCATCAAATTCGGCCAGATGCTGTCCACGCGACGCGACCTGCTTGGCGATGAAATTGCCGACGAACTCGAGAAACTGCTGGACAAGGTGCCGCCGTTTCCGTGGCACGAAGCCCGCGACATCATCGAACAGCAGCTCGGCGTTCCGCTGGAACAGGCTTTCAAGCTGTTCGATGAAAACGAGATCGCGTCCGCATCGATCGCCCAGGTTTACGCGGCGAAACTGCCTGATGGCCAGGATGTGGTGGTCAAGATTGTACGGCCCGGGATCGAAAAGAGAATTCGCCGCGATATCGAAGTGCTAATGCTGTTGGCAAGAATGGCCGACCGCTACTGGGACGAGGCCAGGCGCGTGAAGCCTGTCCAGATCGTGCAGGAATTCGAAACCACGATCATGAACGAACTGGACCTGGTGCGTGAAGCCGCCAACGCGAGCGAGCTGCGGCGCAACTTCGAAGCTTCGCCGGATCTCTACGTGCCGTTCGTGCACTGGGACTACTGTCGTCCGAGAGTCATGGTCATGGAGCGCATCAAAGGCATCCCGGTGACCGATCTGAAGCAACTGAAGACGCATGACGTCAATTTGGAAGTCCTGGCGCGCAAGGGTGTCGAAATCTTTTTTACCCAGGTTTTTGAACACAATTACTTTCATGCGGACATGCATCCCGGCAATATCTTCGTCGCCACAGAAAATCCCGCTGATCCGAGATATATCGCCATCGATTTTGGCATCATGGGCTCGCTGTCGACCAACGACCAACGTTACCTCGCGGAGAACTTCGTCGCGTTTTTCAACCGTGATTATCGTCGCGTCGCCGAACTACATGTCGAATCCGGGTGGGTCGACCGCAATACCCGAATTGACGAGTTCGAGGCCGCGATTCGCAGCGTTTGCGAACCGATGTTTCAGCGCCCCCTGTCCGAGATTTCCTTCGGCCAGTTGTTGCTGCGCCTGTTTCAGACCGCGCGCAGGTTCAACATGGAAATCCAGCCGCAGCTGCTATTGCTGGAAAAAACCCTGTTGCATATCGAGGGGATCGGGCGCCAGCTCTATCCGCAGCTCGACCTGTGGGATACCGCCAAACCTTTTCTCGAGCGCTGGCTCTCGGAACAGCTCGGCCTGCGCGCGCTGGTCAAGGGTATGAAAAAGAATTTGCCCTATATCGCCGAACATTTGCCTGACCTGCCGCAACTGGCATTCAATGCGCTCGACCGTATCGCCAACGACGAATTGCGCGTCGAACTCAGGTCGCGCCAGATCGACGAGCTAAAAAGCGAAATCAGGCGCTCCAATCGACGTAACGTTCGGGCTATCATCGGCGGCAGTTTCGTTGTCAGCGCGAGCATAATACTGGCGCTCGACGGGCTCGCGCCAATCATGGTAGGCAAGGGGCAATTGATTATTCCGCTGGTCAGCGCGGCACTGTTTATCCCGGGTTTTTACCTGCTTGTCAGCAGTTACTTCGACGACTAGGTTCGAAATTACCGATTCCGATAATCGCGCCAGGCGCGACGCGCTGGACTAGCTGGAGGGGCACTTGTCCTTCGTCAGGCCCTTGTTGAGACGCTTGCCGCGCTGGTATCCCTTCCAGTAGGCGGCCTTGACTTCTTCACGATAATCTTCCGGAATCGACTCCAGGTATTCGTTATAGTCGCGCTTGAAGACTTCTTCGTCCTGACAGAACTTACGCTTGAAGGCCAACTGGCCGCTCAACTCGGCAACGCGAAGATGGCGAAACTTCGGGTCCTCCGGCGGCAATTCTTCTACCACTTCTTCCACCGGCTCCTCGACAGATTTGGTTTTACTCGGGTCAGCTGCGACATTCGCTTCGGTTTCGGATTCACCGCGATTACGCGAGCGCGTCAGTCGTTCGCACTCGTCCTGCGATAATAACGGTGTCTCTTCCTTGCTCTTGTCGAAGCCTTCCTGGAAGGCATCACGCATCGGATCGCGACTTTCATTGGGCATTTGCTGTACGCGCTGGGTGAACTCGGCGAGCACACCAGCCTCACCACACTGTAGCCTGGAGTAGCTCAGCGTTCCCAGTGTACGCGACAGGTTTACAACGGTATTCGTTGCGTTTTCGAGCACCGCCGGATCGAACTCCTCGCCATCTTTCGGGGCCTGTTGATCAAGCTCGGCAATGGCCTTGTCGATAATCTCCATGATAGAGTTCAAACCCTGGTCCAGCAATTCGGCACGACCCGCGAACGACAGCGCATACAGGAGAATGATCGTAAGCGGTAATTTGAAAGATTTCATAAAGTTATCGTCGTCAGCTGATATACAGGATTAAATCACGGATCAGGGGTATCATCCAGTATACTTATAGCCGTAATTTTGCGCTGCATCACAATTTAACCGATAATGCTGCGTCTTTTCTACCGCAGCACGAGTTCAGATCCTCCTGATCAGCAACTTCCCATACTCGGACCTGGTGAGGCCATGACCCGAAATGTACCCCGGGTGGGTTTCGTCAGTCTTGGATGTCCCAAGGCAACCGTCGATTCAGAACAGGTGATTACGCAACTGCGGGCCGAGGGTTACCAGATCGTGCCCGACTACGACAGCGCCGACATGGTAATCATCAATACCTGCGGTTTTATCGACGCCGCGGTCGAGGAGTCGCTCGAAACCATCGACGAGGCGCTGCATCAGAACGGGCGCGTGATCGTCACCGGCTGTCTCGGCACGCGCGCGGAAATGATAGATTCGAAATTCCCCGAGCTGCTGGCGGTGACAGGCCCGCAGGCGCACGACGAAGTCATGCGCGCGGTGCACCGGCACTTGCCGGCGCCGCACGATCCGTTTCTCGACCTGGTGCCGAAACAGAGGGTGCGCCTGACACCCCGGCACTATGCCTACCTCAAGATTTCCGAAGGCTGCAACCACCGCTGCAGTTTCTGCATCATCCCCTCACTTCGCGGTGACCTGGTAAGCCGGCCGATTGACGAAGTACTAGACGAGGTGCAGATTCTCGCCGATGCCGGGACTCGTGAAATCCTCGTGATTTCGCAGGATACCAGCGCCTATGGCGTCGACTGCAGGTACGCCACCCGTTTCTGGCAGGGGCAGCCGCTGCAAACACGATTTATCGACCTGGCGCGCGCGCTCGGTCAGTTTGGCCTGTGGGTAAGGCTGCATTACGTCTATCCCTATCCGCACGTTGACGACGTGATTCCGCTGATGGCCGACGGCGCCATTCTGCCTTATCTCGATATACCCATGCAGCACGCGAGCCTTGGCGTTCTTAAAGCGATGAAGAGACCGGGAAGCCGGGAGAAAATGCTCGAACGCATCGGTAAGTGGCGCGAAATCTGCCCTGAAATGGTCATTCGCAGCACGTTTATCGTCGGATTTCCGGGTGAAACCGATGCAGATTTCGAGGAATTGCTCGATTTTCTCGAACTCGCGCAGCTCGACCGGGTAGGCTGTTTCACCTATTCAGCCGTTGACGGTGCCGCGGCCAACGCTTTACCCGATCCGGTGCCCGAAGCGATTAAACAGGAGCGCTATCATCGTTTCATGTTGAAACAACAGGCCATCAGCACGCAAAAACTCCAGCAGCGCATCGGCCAGAAGTTAACCGTATTGATCGAGTCCGCCACCGACCGTGGCTACCAGGCACGCTCCTACGCCGATGCTCCGGAAATCGACGGCCAGGTGCATATCGACACTGATCACGACCTGTCTCCAGGCGAGTTCCAGGAGGTCGAGATTATCGCCGCCGACGAATACGACCTCTACGCCAGGCTCAGCAGGTAGACGCTGTCATCCTCGACCCGGATCGGCAGTGCTTCGAGGCTTTGCCCCGGGCAGGGGCCGGAAACGCATTCCCCGGTATCGATCAGGAAGCGGGCATCGTGCACCGCGCACTGGATCAATGCGCCCTCGATATCGAGAAACTGGTGATCAACCCAATCAAGCGGTGCCCCGGTATGCGGGCAACTGTTACGGTAGGCAAAAACCTCGCCGTCACGCTTGACGACGAAGCCTTCGACCGGTTGCCCCCCGGCCTGCAGTGAGAATCCGTAAGAACCAGGGTCAGAGAGACGATCCAGGGTGCAAATTAAGGTCAGATTTTCCAATATTTTACTTATGAAATTCGACTGGTAGCCGATAACAAACATGCCGTTGTCTTTATAAGGCATGGATTCGAACACAACCTGGACC
>JAACFA010000313.1 GCA_009937625.1 Gammaproteobacteria bacterium
AGTTACCGAGGCGCGATGCAGATCGTCGGTCTCGGTAATGTGCGTCAGTGCGCCCATCAGCAGCGCCTTGCGTTTGAGGTCGAGATCACCGTCAGTAGCCCAGCCACGTAAAATCGCGCCAACCGGTGTCGAGCTGCCGGCATAAGCGGTGGCCACGGCGTCCAGCGTGAACAGCGCCGCGTCGTCGAGGTCGGTCGTTGAAACCGGCCGCTTGCGGATCAGGCCGATCAAGTCTAGTGTCAGGCTCATCGAAGTTCCAATATAGTAATCCGCCAGGGGATTCGAATGCCCCGGAATATAACGCAACATGTATCGGGAGGACAGACTATGTCGGCAAAGCAGGTAATCGGTGGGCCGCTGGAAATTGATGGCCGGGTGCTTTCGCTGTCGAAAGCGGTTCGCGCCGGGGATTTCGTTTTCGTAACCGGACAGGTGCCGATGCGCGACGGCAAACCAATAACCGATGGCAGTATCGAGGATCAGACCCGGGCCTGCCTGGATGGCCTGAGCGAAATTCTGGCCGAGGCGGGCTGCGAACTTGGAGACGTCGTCAAATCGATGGTCTGGCTGAAAAAGCGCGAAGACTTTCCCGGGTTCAACTCGGTCTACGCGGAGTACTTTCCGAGCGAGCCGCCAACGCGTTCGGCGCTGGTTAGTGACTTCCTGATCGATATCCTGGTGGAAATCGAATGCGTCGCATACCGGCCGCTCTAGCGCGGTATGCCGTGACAGTGCTTGAATTTCTTGCCCGAATTGCAGGGGCAGGGTTCGTTTCGGCCTACAGGCCTGCCACGATAGTCTGGAATCGCGCTGCCCGCGGCTGACTGTTTGGGTGCGGTCCGCGGGGGACGTTTGTCTTCCAGTCGAACCGTGGCGTTGGGCACCCAGTCGATGATCAGGTGAATGCGATCCTGGTCGCTGTTATTCTCGACCGCGTGCAGCGTGGCATTGTTGATTTCCCACATTTCGCCTTCACCCAGCACCTTTTTCTCGCCGCCGATGGTGAACACGACCTGGTCGTTGGTTATGATCGGGATATGGATACGATGGCACTTCAGCAGGCTGTAAAGGCCATCGGTATGGGTATCGATGCGGCCGTGGGCAGCGAGTCGAGCAAACAGGGCGCGTACGATAAAGCCGTCATGATTGAAGTAATCGACGATGAAATCGAAGATTGGTTGCAGCTCTTTCCTGAACTGACTGTAAAGCTCTTGGTAGGTGGGGTTGTAGTGACGAAAATCCTCGTCGTGAATCAGCAATAGCGCCTGGGTCTGCTTGTGCACCTCGTAGGTTTGCTCGCGGCCGGAGCCAAACCAGGCGCGTTCCGGGATTTTAGCCAGCTTGCGCTTGACGAATTCAAGATCGACCTCGGGCTTGATCAGTTTGAAATTGCGTTCCTCGCCTCCCATTTTCTGAAATCCGTCATTACGATACCCGATTTGAATCGGCGGAAACTCGAGCGCCGCATCGGTGGAATCGTCCGTTTCGAACTGGTAACCGTACTTGTCGATGATCAGCGCATCCTTTTGCGCGATCAGGTCGCGCAACTCGTCGTCCAGATACTTCGAATAATGACTGTGCCGGGAGGCGTTGAGTCGCGGCGTGCTGTCGAATCTTGCCTACATCGCGTCGGCTTCATCGACGTCGAGTTCGTGCATGATCGAAACGAAATCCTGCTGCAGGTTTTCGAAGCGTCCGATATGCAGCGCCGGGTTTTCCAGATCGCCGTGCATGCGCTCGAACTGCCAGCTGTAGTAGCCGATCTCCGGTGCAGTCATGCTGCGGATCGAGTCCTTGGTCAATCCGACCCCGGCATTGCCCTCGAGCGATTCCGGCAATAGATCTATCAGCGCCTGGCGATAATTGCGGCTGCCGGCATCGTCCGAGCACAGGTTGACGAGGTTTTTGATGGTGGAGCGGTAATCGGCCTGGAAACCGTCGGAGAGGATGAAAAACAGGGGATTGCCGACGTCCTGGCGGGTGTTGAAGGCGTACCACGAAACATACCAGTCCCAGGGGTTGCGCACCATCCCGACCACCGGCAGCTCCGCGTACTCGGCGGGCAGCATGTGGTAGGGATAGTGGTAACCGATGGGCTTCATGCCCGGAACACAGTCGGCAATGATGTGGCTCAGCGATTGGCCGCCGGTTTTGTGCATGTGAACAAACACAAACTTGTCGGTAGTAATCATGGTTTTCGGAAATTAATGCCTCGATCGGATGCTAGCAGCATTCTACGTCATTCTACTCCCGTAACAAGCCGGTTAAGGAGGTGCCGCTCGCCGGGCGAACCACTGGAATAAATAGCCCCTGGGCGTATCGATGCCGGTGATCAGGTAGTCCAGGGTATAGACATTGTTAATTGAGGCGGACAACATGCGCTCGCCGTTCTCGGTGCCGCAAAACAGCAGTTCGTCGCCTGGTTGCAGTAATTCGCTATCCGCTGGCAGCATGATGCGCCTATCCCCGCGCGCAATCGATAGCGGCATGCAGGGCAATGCTCCCGCGAGATTATGTGGATCACGCCTGAGTTCACCCAGCGACAGCGCCTGCCCCTGGTGCAGGCGTTCGACCACCGCCGAAGCCTCCGTTTCGCGCAGGACGACCTGCCACAGGTGCGGCGGATCGTCGCCGATCAGCGACTTGAGCCGGTCGACCGCCTGGGCGCAGATATCCTCGCCCTGTTCGCG
>JAACFA010000091.1 GCA_009937625.1 Gammaproteobacteria bacterium
ACGTTGCAGCCCAATCCACTCAAATCGCAGGCTTCTTCGAACAACGGCTTGTTGCGATTGACGTGGGTCGGGTTGAATACTCGCGGCGGTATCTCTGAAACTTCGAGACATTCGCGAATCATCGACAGGCCGCGCGCGCCATCGCCTAGATGGAAATGCACGATACCGGCCTTGCCGGTCATCAGCCCGGCGACATGCGCCTCGCTGGCGAGGCGTAAAATCTCGTCGCGGGTCGGCTGGCTCGAACGATGATCGCTGATCGCGACCTCGCCGACGCCGATCACCGGCTCGAGATTGACGATATCGCTGCGCACCGAACCGGTCAGCGTGATCACCGGCACGTGGTAGCCGCCAGTGTAGCACCAGGCCGACAAACCCTCCTCGCGCAAGCCCATAACCTGGGACACCAGGTTTTGCGGGCTGCGCGTCAGATCGTCGGTACCGAGCAGGCCGACGACGCTGGTCACACCTGCGCGCGTGATCTGGCTCAACGCGATCGGCGGTACGCGCGTCGACGGACCGGCTTCGCCGCCGCCACCGGTAAGGTGGGTATGGGCATCGATAAATCCGGGAACCAGCCTGGCACCATCGAGGTCAGTCAATTGCACCTCGAGCGCATCGTCGAGCCGCGGCAGCCGCTCGCCGATATAGACAACCTTACCTGCGCAGACGAGCACATGCCTGATGCCGAGCGGCTCGGGCGCGTACACGTTGGCGTTGCTAATCAGTGCGAACATAGGGAACGGTGTCGTTATAACCACGGCGATGATAGAGCGGCTTATTCTAAATTAAGCAGGCATAAAAAACCGCAAAAATGCGGCGCGAAGGTGCAGGCCATCGATTCGGATCGACAACTCAGACCACCGGTGGCTCATCATCGTCATCGAGTGTTTTGCCGTTGGGCGCCAGCTTGTCGTGATATGCCTCGATGTGGTCGGATATCTTGTCCGGCGCCTCGTATGCGGCAATATTGAATATCGCCTCTCCCTCGAACACCAGCGGCAGATTGGTTTTGCCGATGATAATTCCATCTTCCTGGCTGACAATTGCGCTATGGTTTTCACCGAGGGGATCGTTGATATAGGCGAGAATGTCACCGGCTTCCACGCTGGCACCTATCCCTATCACGGCACGCAATATACCGCTTTGCGACGCGCGCACCCAGCGACTCGTATTGGCAATCATGGTGGCCGGGGCGCTGGATTTCCGCTTCTTGAGCCGCATATCGAGTGACGCCATGACGTTGAGTATGCCCCTGACGCCGGCCCGGATTGCGACCTCGTCGAAACGCAGAGCTTCTCCCGACTCGTAGATAATCATCGGGATCCCCATTTGGCTGGCAGCCGCTCTGAACGAATCGTCGAGCAGATTGGAATCGAGAATTACCGGCACGCCAAACGCGCGAGCCATGGCTTCGTTCACCGGTTCATCGGTTAACTTGGCACGAATTTGCGGCAGGTTTTCGCGATAGACCGCTCCGCTGTGCAAATCGATGATATGGGTACAGTGCGGGATGACCTGCGTCATCAGCACGTTAGCCAGGCGCGAAGCCATCGAACCGGTCTCCGAGCCGGGAAACGATCGGTTCAGATCGCGTCGATCCGGCAGGTAGCGCGACTTCGAAACGAAACCGTAAACATTGATTATAGGCCAGCAGGCGACGAATAATCTCGACGCCGGTGATTTCGTCACCGTGAATCGCGGCCGTTACCAGCAAAACCGGCCCAGGCTTGCGCCCGTGCACCACGTGCACCGGCATGTTGACGCTGCTGTGCGTGTAGAAACTCGGTAGCGGAATGTCGATCGATTGCCGACTGCCTGACTTGATACTGTATCCGGCAATCTCGATCGCGGGTCGGGGTTTAACTTTTGCCATGGGATCCGATTTTTACGGATTGCGGTAACGTTGTCATTATTTTCTCCATCGCCCGGTTTACGGCCATCGCCGCACCAGGCAGTTTTCGGTCAACCTCGAGCGCTCTAGATTTAGCCGAGCCGAGTCGCCCGATAATACCATTACAGGCAAACGCCCATGCGCGGGATTAACCGAAGTCCGCAAAATCGACCCGAATTCGCGGGGTAAAGTCACATTATTGCTCAACCAAGCGTGGATGCGGGCCGTAGGCCGCCACCCGGAGTCGGTTTACGCAAGCGATATGACAGCAAGCCTGCAACAAACTATGATGTCGCTGGGCCAGCCGGCGATCGATTCGATCAGGAAACTGGGTACTCGCATCCTAAGGCCGTTACCTGTACAACTTGAGAGCGCATCCGCCCGGTCTGATGTTATTCATTTTACGGAGACGAAACCTGCCCCCCCTGTTAAAAATTGCTTTGGCAGCGCGAATTTATTGCCGAGTCATCCTGCTCGCATTGTCGGCCTGCTGTATTTCGATGAACGCGAACGCCCAGCCCACGGTTGTCGTGGAAATCGAAGACCTGGAACCAACCCTCGAAACCAACGTCCGGCTTTATCTCAGTATCGAACAGCAGAAAGCCAGCCCTCTGGTCAGCGCGGGACGCCTGCGCCGCCTGCACCAGAAGGCTAGTAAGGAAATCGCGGCGGCATTGCAGCCCTACGGCTACTATCGACCGCAGATCGAGACCAGCCTGACCCTGGAAAGTGAAGACAACTGGCGGGCAATCTACCGAATCGACCCGGGGCCGGCAATCCCGATCGGGAGTTTCGATTTCACCATCATCGGCGAGATGGAAAATGATCCCGAGTTTCGCAGCCTGCTCGAAAAGCAGACGCTAAAACCCGGCGCGGCATTTTCGCATCTCGAATACGAACGCTTCAAGTCGGCGCTCAGCCGGCTCGCCTCCGAGCGTGGTTACTTTGCGGCAGAGTTCATCCGCCAGCGCGTTGAAGTCGATCTCGAGTCGTACAGCGCGCGGATTTATCTAGACTACGACAGCGGCCCTCGCTATCGTTTCGGCGAACTGAATTTCAGCCAGGATATCATCGAGGATGAGTTACTGCGGCGATATTCGACTTTCCAACCCGGCGATCCCTACTCGCTCGAACAATTGCTGCAGCTTCAGCGGGCGCTCAACGACAGCCGTTACTTTCGGCTGGTCGAAGTTTCGCCCGGAGAGATCCCTGCCGGCAGTACCGAAATCCCGATACAGGTGGACCTGAGTCCTCGAAACAGGCATCTATACAAGCTCGGCGTGGGATATGGTACCGACACCGAGGCTCGTGCCAGCTTCGGGTGGGAGATGCCGCGCATCAACCGTAAAGGACATCGCCTGGATACTAAACTGACGGTTTCGGGTATCGGCTACAGCGCGGAAACCGACTACATAATCCCGGTGCTAGATCCGCGCACCGATCGGCTCGTTTTCAGCCTTAGCGAAGTCGAGGAAGAATTCGAGAGCGATACCAGTACCTGGCGAACCCTGGGTGTGAGCCTCAACCACGGCCGCGGTCAATGGCGGGAAACGCTTTCGCTCGACTACCAGCGCGAGGAATACAAGCGCGAAGACGAGGATGAAGAATCGACCCTGTTGATCCCGGGTGTCAGCTGGAGCCGAACCTGGGGTCCGGATTTCATTAACGTGCTGGATGGCGTGCGCTTCGATATCGCCCTGGCCGGTGGCAACGACAGCCTGGTTTCCGATACCGATTTTTCGAGTGTCGGGGCCAGGCTTAAATTCATCACGTCGTTCGGCCCGCGTGATCGCATTATCATGCGCGGCAGTATCGGCTCCATAACAGCCGATGACTTCGATAAAATCCCGCCATCGCTCCGTTTTTACGCCGGCGGTGCCAGCAGCGTTCGGGGTTACGCCTACCACTCGCTAGGCCCGGAAGACTCGAACGGGGATGCAATCGGCGCCGAGAAACTGCTGCTGGGCAGCGCCGAGTACGAGCATTACTTCGACGATCACTGGGGAGTGGCGCTGTTTTACGATATCGGCAACGCGATCGATGATTTTAGCGACGATCTCGAACGCGGGGCCGGCTTTGGCCTGCGCTGGAAGTCACCGGTGGGGCCGGTGCGCGTCGACCTGGCGAACTCGATCAGCGAAGACGAAGATTGGCGCCTGCACGTTAACATTGGGCCCGACCTGTGAAGCGTTTGATTCTGGTTTCGACTCTTGCCGTACTGGCAATCGCTGTCGGCGGGCTATGCTGGTTGTTATTGAGCGAGAGTGGTTTGCGCTGGGCGTATGCCAGAGCCCAACCGCATATCCCGGGTGAGCTGGAATTCTCGCAGTTATCCGGCAGGCTCAGCGGGCCGATTACGCTAGAGCAGATTCGGTATCGTCAGGACGCAACGTCGATTGCGGCGCAGCGCATCACGCTCGACTGGAATCCCTGGGGCCTGGTCGTCGCCGAGTTCGACGTAAACTCGTTGCACATCGAAAACCTCGACCTGTTGTTAGCGGATTCACCTGCCACCGACGAGGATTACGAACCCGCGCCAGAGTTAGGGGAGCTGACCCTGCCGATCGGCGTAAACCTGCAGCGACTCGTTGTCGACGGCATCCGGGTAACCCGGGAATCCTCGACAACCGCGATAGACCGCATCGAGTCGAGCGCCTCGCTCGATCGCAAACAGATCAGGATCGGCGATTTTCAAATCGAGTCAGACCTCGTAAATCTAAAATTCAGCGGCACGGCTGACACGGAAACGAATCTGCCGCACGATTTCGAATTTAGCTGGGATAGCCGCCTGGCCAGCGGCGAGACGGTTATTGGCCGGGGACGGATATCCGGAGACCTGTCGCAGACTCGTGTCAGCCAGCAAATCGAAGGCGCGGTGGAACTCGAACTGGCTTTAACCTTGGAGGCAATATTCGAACAGTTGAAGTGGCGCACGCAGATCGATATCGCGGCCCTCGACACCCGTAAGCTCGATCCGGGGCTGACGCCCCTGGTCGGCGCCATGACGCTCGCCGCCGAGGGTAACCTTGACAGCTTGACTGCCCGGGGCAATATCAGGCTGGACGAAAGTCCCTACGGTCCCGTTAGCTCCGATTTCGATCTGGAACAAGCCCGGCTCAACCCGCAGGCGAATGGTTTGAGCTTCGAGGCTTTAAAATTGAATACTTTGCAGGGTGAAATTATCGCCAGCGGGATGTTCGACTGGAAACCGTCGCTCGCATGGCACACCAGAATTTCAGCTGCTGAGATCAATCCGCAAGACGTTTTACCGCAATGGCCCGGTAAAATTGACGCGAGTTTTGACGTCGCAGGCGAGGTCGCCGACGCCGGGCCGGCTATTTCGCTCGATGTGGAACGGCTATCCGGTGAACTGCGTGGTTACCCGGTATCGCTGAGCGGAAAAATGCAGTGGCAAAACGACCTGGCCGACATCTCGAACCTGCTGTTTACCTCGGGCGACACCCGCCTGACCGCTACCGGAAAACTGGGAGAACAGCTCGAACTCGGCTGGACCCTGGATAGCGCCAACCTGGCCGAGCTCTACCCCGATGCTCGCGGCAAACTGCAGGCCCGCGGATCCCTCGGCGGCAGCCGCGAATCCCCGTCGCTCGAGGCCTCGCTGTCCGGTAGTTCGATCGGTATACCCGACTACGAAATCGGTGAATTTAGCGCCAACGCCGTGGTTGTCTTGCAGCTCCAACCGCAATTCGAACTCGTACCACGCCGGTTCGAGATCGAGCTGGACGCGAACCAGGTCAAGTTACCTGGCTACCAGTTACAAACGCTCAAACTGACCACCGATAGCCGCCGGATCGAACTGGACATGAGTTCGGTAGAGGGCCGGGCCCGCATCGAGCTTGCCGGCCGGCTGGAAGGCGCGCGCTGGCAGGGGAAAATTGTCCAGGCGCTATTGCAGAACTCCGATTACGGCGACTGGCGACTGGCGGCGCCCGCCGCCTTGCTGCTATCGCGACAGCGTGTAGATATCGAATCGCTCTGCCTTGGCAACGTGCAGGGCGGCAAAATCTGCGCCGCGATAGAGCATCGGCAATCGGGTGGCGCGTTAAACCTGGAAGTGAACAGCCTGCCCATCGAGATGCTGCGAAACTGGACGCCACCGGAGCTGTCGCTTGCGGGCCTTGCCAACGCCAGCGCGCGTTTGCAGTACCAACTGCCCGACCGCCTGCATGGAACACTGGACATCGATCTGCCCGCCGGCTCCGTCGGTTATCCACTGCCGCCAGATCGAAGTGGACGGCTCGACTACGAGCATGCCGGGCTGAAATTCTCGCTGCAAGAATCCGGCGCCGACGCCAAAATCAGCCTGGCACTGGCCAATGGCGACGGACTCGAAGGCAGCATCGTTCTGCCCGGGGCCAACCTGCTGACGCTCGATCCCGCCAGCCAGGCGGTAACAGGCCGATTCAATCTCAAGTTAAGCGATTTAACCCTGATCGAAGGCGCGCTACAACAGATCGAGAACCTGCAGGGCACGGCAGAAGCAGGCATCGAGATCGCGGGGACACTTGAAAACCCAAGGCTGAAGGGAAACGCCCGGCTTGTGAACGCGGCGCTATTCATCCCCGACGCGAATCTGGAAATCGCCCAATTGAACATCGAGGCGCTAAGCGCTGATTTCGAACAGATAGATTACACCGCCGATGCGGTCATTGCAGGGGGCAAGTTAGCGCTCACCGGTAACACGTTAATGGACAGCAGCGCGGGCTGGCCAAGTCGAATCGATGTATCGGGCAACGGGCTCGAGCTGGCAACCCTGCTGGATAAAATGCTGCCCGAAGGCTTGAATATCGACGGAAGACTCAATACCAGCGCGAATCTCTCCTATCGTGAGCCGCAGCAACTGACCGGAAAAATCGTGATCAGGTCAGCCTCCGGGACGCTGGCGCACCCGTTGCTGGAAGGTGAAACCGAGCAATGGGATTACCAAGATATCGAGCTGGATCTGGAAATCGATAACGACGGGGCGCGCGCCGACGGCAGTATGGCGATCGGCGACAATAGCCTGCGCGCACTAATCGACCTGCCAGGCGCCAACTTGTCAAACTTCGGCTCAAAATCTCAACGATTGCGGGGCAATGCTGAAATTCTGTTGCAGGATATTTCGCTCCTCGAGGTCCTGATACCGGACATCCAAAGGACCGGCGGCAGCCTGCAGCTGAGCCTGACCGCCGACGGTAACCTGGGGCAACCGGGACTGGGGGCGCGCGCGCAAATGCGGCAGGCAAACCTGAATATTCCACGGCTGGGGCTCGAGCTCGAACAGATAAACTTGCAGGCAAACAGCGATCGATCCGGACTGCTGACATTCTCGGCCAGTGCCAGGTCGGGCGACGGCCAGATCAGATTACAGGGTTCGAGCCAGCTCGACGCCGCGCTGGGCTGGCCGACCACGATTAGCGTCGAGGGCGAAAATTTCCAGGCCGTGCGAATTCCCGAAGCCACGGTCAACCTGACGCCTCGACTCGAGATCAGGCTTCAGGACCGGAACATCGATATCGAAGGTGAAATCACGGTTCCCTATGCCAAGCTGCAGCCGCGCGATGTCACCATGGCAGCAAAGGTTTCGAACGATGCCGTCGTAATCGGCGGTGACCAGCCGGCGGGCAGAAAATGGCAAATCAATGCGAAAACCCGCTTGTTGCTGGGCGAACGGGTAACTTTCTTCGGTTACGGCTTCGACGCCAGGCTGGGCGGGAACCTGATCATCGAGGAAAATCCGGGAATGCCGACACGCGGCACGGGTGAAATAACCATTCCAGAGGGTCGTTACCGTGCCTATGGTCAAAATCTCGACGTCGAGAACGGGCGGCTGCTGTTTACCGGGGGGCCGGTCGACAATCCAGGGCTGGATGTCCGGGCGATTCGCAAGACCAGGGACGTGATTGCCGGCATCCATGTCAGCGGCCGCCTGCAGCAGCCGCGGCTGGACCTGTTTTCGATTCCGGCGCTGGGACAAACCGAAACCCTGTCCTACCTGCTGACTGGCCGTCCCCTGGAATCCGCCAACAGTAGCGAGGGGAGCATGATGGCCAGTGCCGCACTGGCACTGGGCTTAAGCGGCGGCGATCGAATCGCGCGCTCGATGGGCGACCGCTTCGGATTCGACGAGATGCGCATCGAGAGCGGTGGCGAGGGTGACCAGGCATCGTTGGTGGTCGGGCGGTATCTTTCGCCACGGCTTTACGTGGGCTACGGGGTCGGCCTGGTCGAATCGATCAATACGCTGAACCTGAACTACAGGATTACCGATCGCTGGCAGCTCGAAGCCGAATCCGGCGCAAACCAGGGCGCGGACCTGTATTACCGCTTTGAGCGTTAGCGGCCTAGACCGCCCGCTTCTGGCGCAAGCGTTTGGGTTTCCCCTTGTTTTTCGTATCACGCTGCCTGGCTTTCGGCTTTTCCCGTTGGGTTTTTGCAACTTCCGGTTTGTGCTTGCTGATTCTTTTCTTGCTCTTCAACAGCGATATGTTGAGGCGCTGTCCTGCCACCCGAACCTGCTTGAGTTGATTCAGCAGCTCCTTCGGCATGCCTTCGGGGAGATCGACCAGGCTATGGTCGTCGAAGATGTCGATGCGACCGATGTACTTGCTGTCGATATCGGCCTCGTTGGCGATCGCGCCGACGATGTTACCCGGCTTCACCTTGTGATCGTGGCCGACCTCGATGCGAAAGCGATCCATGCCCGCTTCCGGCGCCCGATCCCGGAATTCCGATCGGTCGCGACGTGGTTTTAGATCGTCGCCCGAAGCACCAGGTTTTTTGTTCTGGCGCGGATTACGCCGCGGCGCCGAATCTTCCCGATCCTTGTCGAACGCGGGCTGGGTGAACGATTTACCTGATAACAGGAACGGCGCCCTGCCCTGCACCTGCCTGGCCAGCGCGGCGGCGATATCGAGCGCGTCGACCTGGTGTTCCTGCCGGTACTGCTCGATCAGGCCCCTGAACAGTTCGAGGTCCTCCTCGGCCAGCGTGTCGCTGATGCGCTGCTTGAATTTCTCGATCCGACGATTGTTGACCATGTCCGTCGAGGGCAATTCCATCAGCTCGATCTCCTTGCGGGTGGCCTTTTCGATAGCCTGCAGCATGCGCCTCTCGCGCGGCGCGACGAACAGGATTGCGTCGCCCTCGCGGCCGGCCCGACCGGTGCGACCGATGCGATGCACGTAAGCCTCGGTATCGTGCGGAATGTCGTAGTTGATCACGTGCGAGATTCGGTCGACGTCTAGCCCGCGCGCCGCCACGTCGGTGGCCACCAGGATGTCGAGCTTGCCCGCTTTCAGCTGGGCAACGATGCGCTCGCGGTTTTTCTGCGCGATATCGCCATTGAGCGCGGTCGCACGGTAACCCCTGGCCTCGAGTTTTTCGGCAACCTCGAGCGTCGCGGTCTTGGTGCGCACGAACACCAGCATCGCGTCGAAGGTCTCGGCTTCGAGGATACGGGTCAAGGCATCGAGTTTGTGGGTACCGGCCACCGGCCAGTAGCGCTGACGAATCGTTTCCGCGGTGGTGGATTTGACCTCGACGGTAATTTCCGCGGGATCGCGCTGGTAACGACGGGTGATTTTCCTGATTTCGGCCGGCATGGTGGCGGAAAACAGTGCGATCTGGCGCTGCTTTGGGGCATGCTCCAGCACCCACTCGACATCATCGATGAAGCCCATGCGCAGCATTTCATCGGCCTCGTCGAGCACCAGCGTGGTCAAGCCATCCAGCTTGATATTGCCGCGCCGCATGTGATCCATGACTCGTCCCGGAGTGCCGACGATGACATGCACCCCGCGCTGCAGTGCACGCAGCTGGGTACCGTACTCCTGCCCGCCGTAAACCGGCAGCACATGAAAGCTTTTGATTTGCGAAGCGTAGGATTTGAACGCCTCGGCGACCTGGATCGCGAGTTCGCGGGTCGGCGCCAGCACCAGTACCTGCGGCGCCTTCTGCTTCAGGTCGAGATTCGACAGTATCGGTAAGGCGAAGGCCGCGGTTTTACCGGTGCCGGTTTGCGCCTGGCCGAGCACGTCCCGCCCCGCCAGGATCAGCGGGATCGTCTGCGCCTGGATCTGGGTCGGCAACTCGTAGCCGAGCGCGTTCAGGGCTTTCAGTAACGGCGGCTTCAGCGACATGCTGCTAAAACTGGTGATCGGGGTGGTGGTAGACATTAAACGGGGGGCCGGGGCAAAGGGTGGCGCAGTGTAGCGGTTTGCACCCCGCTTTGCATGCGCTAATTTAGCCTTTGTTGAAACCGCGGGGGTGATTCAATCCATTATCCGTTGCGGTTTCTTCAACAGGCCACGCATGAACATGGGCGCGATGAACCCGAGGATGGCCGCGGCCCACAGGCCGATCGCAATCGCCGAGGAAAACAGGTAACTCGCGTCGCCGTCCGATATCACCATGGCCCGGCGCAACGCGTCTTCCATGTGACCACCCAGCAATATACCCAGGATGACCGGCACGGTCGGTATATCGAGCTTGCGCAGAACGTAACCCAGGGCGCCGAATGCAATCATCAGCAACAGGTCGAAATAGCTTCCCGACAGCGAGTAGATACCGATGAACGAAATCATCGTCACCCCGGGTAGCAGGATGGCGGCAGGCACCTGCAGGACGCGCACGAAGATCTTCACCATCGGCACGTTCATCAACAACAGCACGAAATTGGCGATCAGCAACGCGGCGATCAAGCCCCAGACGACCTCGGGCCGATCACTGAACAAGGTAGGCCCGGGCGTGATGTTCAGGGTCATCAACAGGGCCAGCAGGACCGCGGTCGTGCCCGAACCCGGCACCCCCAGCGTCAACATCGGCACCAGGGCGCCACCGGCGGCGGCATTGTTGCCCGCTTCGGGAGCCGCGATGCCCTTCGCGACACCAGTCCCGAACCCCCCTTTATCGCCGGCGATCGATTTTTCGGTCATATAGGCAAGGAAGCTGCCCAGCGAAGCGCCGGCGCCAGGCAGTATCCCGGCGATGAAGCCGACACCCGAGGCGCGCAACATGGTCCAGCGCGTTGCGAACAGATCCTTCCACGGGATCGTGACTTTCTCCAGCTTGACGCCGATGGAAGATTTACTGCCGTGGCTTTCGATGAAAAAGAAGACCTCGGCGACCGCGAACAATCCGACGATCGCCACCAGGAAATCGATGCCGTCGTAAAGGTGCAGGTTGCCGCCGGTCAGGCGCGGCATGCCGCTGGTATTATCCACCCCGACCATCGCAATCGCGAGGCCGATACAGGACGCGATAGCCGCCTTTGCCTGGTTATTGCTGGCCATACCGCCGAGCGTGCAAAACGCCAGCAGGTAGAGTGCAAAGTACTCGGACGGACCGAACAGGTAGGCCACCCTGGCCAGCAGCGGTGCCAACAGCATCAAACCGACCGTCGCCAGGAACGCACCGACGAATGACGCGAAACCGGAGATGACCAGCGCATCGCCGGCGCGGCCGGCCTTCGCCATCGGGTATCCATCCAGCGTGGTCAGCAACGCGGGCTCGTCGCCAGGGATATTCAGCAGTATCGAACTGATCCGACCGCCATACATGGCACCGTAATACACCGAGGTCATCAGTACCAACGCGGAGGTGGCGTCGAGACCGAGGGTGAAAGTGAGCGGGATCAGTATCGCTACGCCGTTCGACGGCCCCAGCCCCGGCAAGGCGCCGATGATGGTGCCCAGAAAACAGCCGATCAGCGCCAGCATCAGGGTATAGGGCGATAGCGCGATCGAGAATCCCAGCGCCAGATTTGCGAACAGTTCCATGATTAAGAACGGTTAACCGGAGAATCCCGCGGGAAACGCGACCAGCCCCAGGCCCAGGGCGAACTTGAATACCAGGAACAGCACGACCGAAAGACAGATACCGGCTATCGCGGCAAATTTCGAGCGCGGCGAAATCTGGTAGCTGAGCAGCGCCGCCGCCAGCGCGGTGGGGAGTAAGAAACCAAGCGGCCGCAGCGCGAAAGCGTACAGCACGAGCACGAGCACGGCGAACGCGAGCGCGGCCCAGGTGCGTAACACGGGCCACTCGGGATCGGGGTCGGGCCGAAACACCAGGTACATGGCGCTGATAGCGCCAACCGCGCCAATAATCATGGGAAAAGCCTTCGGACCCACCGGATCCGACAGAAAGCTGGTCTGAATATGATGAGCGCTCGCGATATACGCGAGCGCCAGAACCGCCATGACCAGACCAAAGATCCGGTCGCTGGCCATTACTGAATCACTCCCAGTTCCTGGCTCAGCTTGCGTACCTCGGCAAC
>JAACFA010000092.1 GCA_009937625.1 Gammaproteobacteria bacterium
AGGCTCGCACTGGTGTTGCTAGCCGGGGCGCTGTCGCTGCCTTCATCGGCTGCCATAAGCGATAAACCCGAAGGCGTAGAGTTGCCCCAGCCTTCGGCTGAGCTGGCGCCACAGGACGTCGTCAGGATCGTTGTCAATGCCCTTTCCAACAACGACGAGCCCTACGCCGACGCGGGCATCGAGACGACTTTTTCCTTTGCTTCGCCGGCCAACAAGGTTAATACCGGGCCCCTCGACAGGTTCATTCAAATGGTCAAGGGTCCGCCCTACGGTATCATGGTCGATCATGTCGGCAGCGAATTCAGCGAAGTCGTTTTGATGGGTAACAAGGCGTATCAAATGGTGCAGCTTACCGCGCCCGACGGACGCTCCGAAGTGTTCGCTTTTCGCCTGAGCAAACAGCAGGACGGCGAGTTCAAGAACATGTGGATGACCGATGCGGTATGGCCGGTTGCCACTGCCACCGTTCCTGAGCAGGCTTTTTGACCGCGGTCGGTTCGATGGCAGTTGTCACCGGTGGTGGAAATGCATGTCGATTACCCGACCGGGTTGCTTAGCGTTTTGACGCGACGATTATGTCAACGCCATGACCGCAGCAGATAGCTACACCCCGGACAGCGCCACGGCCTCGCTGGAAATACTGACCGGCCCGGCTCGCGGCACGGCCTCGTGGCTGGCCGGCCCGACGCTAGACGTCTCGCTCGACGAAACGGATATGATTCGCATCGCCGAAGCCGGCAGTGAGCCGCTGCAGGACGGGGTCGTCGCGCGCCTGCACCGTTCGGGAGAGAGTTACGAGATCGAGGCGATTGAGGAAAATCCGCTGTGGATCAACGGGGAGCGGGTAGAATCGAAACAGCTCGAGCAACGCGATTTGATCGAGTTTGGCGACAATGGCCCGCTCTCGCGCTATCGCCTGCATCGGCAAGGAGATCGAATACGCCGCTCGTTGGGCGACATGCTCGACGACGCAATCGACTACACACGGGCCAGCCGCAAGCCGAGGATAACGCGCCTGCAGCGCGCCATTGTCGATTTTTTATACGATTTCGCAGTCAAGACCACCGTCATATTTCGTATCGGCGTTATTCTTGCGCTGATTCTTCTCGCCTGGATCGCCTACCAGCAATATCGTTCTAGCATCATGCTGCAGCAGCAGGCGGAAAGCAGCGCGCATCGGCTCGAGGATTTCTCCCGCAGTCTGACCCGGACCAGCGAGGAAGCCTTGCGACCCGCGGACCTGAATCGGCTGCGGCAGGAATTGCGTCATTCGCTCAGTGACGCCGCACAGAGGCTGGAGCAACTGGAGCAGCGCGGTGCGGCGAGTACCCGCGTGATCGCCGCGGCAACCCCGTCAATCGTATTTTTGCAGGGCGCTTACGGATTCCGCGATATCGAATCGCAACGCATGTTGCGCTACCAGGTCGACGCGGACGGGCAGCCGCTATTCTCGCTGCGGGGGCAACCGTTGCTGACCCTCGAGGGAGACGGCGAAATCGCGCGCCGCCAGTTTACCGGTACCGCCTTTCTGGTCGGTAGCGATGGTGCGTTATTGACCAACCGCCACGTCGCCCTGCCGTGGGAAGACGATACCGGCCTCGAGGTGTTGATGGGGCAGGGCATGGAGCCGGTAATAACGCGTTTTCTGGGCTACGCCCCGGGCATCGAGCGCGCGTTTCCGGTAGATTTGCTCAAGGCCAGCGAGAAAACCGATCTGGCGCTATTGTCCTGCCGCGAAGTCGTCGACGAATTACCCTATCTCAGGCTCAGTACAAGGCCGCCGCAACCCGGCGACGAAGTCATCGTCATGGGCTATCCCACCGGGTTGCGCGCCATGCTGGCGCAGACCGGGGATAGTTTCCTGGCCGATCTGCAGCAGGACGACCATCTTGATTTCTGGGAGGTCGCGAAACGACTTTCGGCCGCTCGCTTTATCCGTCCGCTGGCAAGTCGGGGTATCGTCGGTCAGCGTTCGGAGACAACCGTGGTTTACGACGCCGATACCACGCACGGTGGCAGCGGCGGACCGGTGCTCGACGTCAATGGTGAGGTGATTGCGATCAATACCGCGATTATCCCGGAATACGGCGGCTCCAACTTCGGTATCCCGGTCGGTTATGCCCGAAGTTTGCTAATCGAGGCGGGGTACGAGGCTAAATAACGGCTGGCTGGGCGAACTTGATCCTTTTTTCGAGGTCAAGCGTAGTAAGCAGTCAGGAAAAGGAGAAAGCGTTATGAAGAAAATAATCGTCTTATTCGCCTGCGGTCTGATGTCCGCCTGCACCGTCGGCTACAACCCGAGTTATTATTTCAACGAGGTGCAGGTTGTGAATCTTAGCGGTGCGACCATAAAGAATGTCAGTTGGCAGGTGGTTAATTCTCCAAAGACGTTAAGTTGCCCCGAAGTTGCAAAGTTCGCCATGTGCGCCGACCGTTTTGCCAAGCGTCGCTATCCGCAGCAGGGAATCGAGCTTAGCTGGACCCACGCCGACGGCAGCCAAAAATCAGATACACCGAATCCGGCTATCCCGGTATACTTTTCGCCCTCGTTTCCGTTGCGAGTCGTGATGGAAGTAGCCGCGGACGGCAGCATCAAATCTTTCTACGAGCAAGATGAACCCAGTCGCGACGGCGTTTACACGTATTGAGGAAATCCCGCACTGACAGCTTCGGGTTCTGGCGGTACTTGCTCCGGGCCCGAAGCCGCTTATACAGATCGCCGCGAATCCTGCTCCCGGGGACTTGCTAACCGATTAGAATCCGGTATCGATAGCTGCTCCACAACAGCAACAATCGGAGGTTTTTTGTCGCGGCATTGCTTTAGTCTGGGCTCAAAATGACCAAAGCGGAGTATGATGGCGATGATGTCGAGGCACAGCGATAAAACCCTGCAGAAATTCATCGATCTGGCGCGCTTTGTCGCCGATCACGCGGACGAGACCCTGACCCTCGAGAAGCTGTCCGCCAGGGTCCATCTGTCGCCCTCGCGCATGCAGCGCGTATTCAAATCGATCTTCGGCGTGTCACCGAAGAAGCTCCAGCAGGCGGCGCGCAGCGAACGCTTCAAGCAGCTGTTGCGCGACGGCACCGACATTACCGACGCGATTTACCGGTCGGGCTACGGTTCCACCAGCCGCGTCTACGGGCAAACCATGCATAACATCGGTATGACACCGAAAACCTATCGCGCCGGCGGCGCCGGCGAAGTCATTACCTGGGCCTGCCGCGAAACCGTACTCGGACCGATCCTGATGGCGGCCACCGCTCGGGGTGTCTGTTTTGCCCAGTTCGGCGAGAAATGCTCGCAATTAAAACAGCAATTGCAGGATGAATTCCCACGCGCCCAGTTGCAGCCATACGATAGCGAGTCGCCGCAGCAACTCGATCAATGGATCGATGCGCTCAACGACTACCTCCGGAATCGGCAACCGCGACCCGAGTTACCGCTGGATTTGAAGGGTACCGCGTTTCAAATCAAGGTCTGGGAATTCCTGCTGGGGCTGCAGGAGGGCGACGTGATTAGTTATAGCGAACTGGCACGGGCGATCGACAAGCCCAGGGCCGTGCGCGCGGCCGCCTCTGCCTGCGCCGCTAACAGGATCGCGGTGCTGGTGCCCTGTCATCGCATCCTGCGAGGTGACGGCGGGCTCGGCGGCTACCGCTGGGGGCTCGAGCGCAAACGCGCGCTGCTCGACGCCGAGCGCGCGTTGCTGCTCAGGGATTGTCGGCCAGGTAGTCGAGCGCGGCGTTGATGCCGCCCTTGTCGAAGGGGATTTGGGCCGCAGCGAGTCCCATTTCGACGCCGCTCAGGGTCCCCGCCAGCATCAGGTCGTTGAAATCGCCCAGGTGGCCGATGCGGAACACCCGCCCCTGCACCTTGCCAAGGCCGGTTCCGAGCGACATGTCGAAACGCTCGAGAATCAGCTGGCGCAAGCGGTCGGCATCCTGGTTTTCGGGCAGCAGGATCGCGGTCAGCGAGCCGCTGTACTCTGCGGGATTCAGGCACAGGATTTCGAGCCCCCAGGCCCTGACCGCGCGCCGGGTGGCTTCGGCGTGGCGCTGATGGCGCGCGAATACCCGGTCCAGACCCTGCTCGTCGAGCAGCATTTTGAGCGCCTCGCGCAGGGCGTAAAGCAAGTTGGTCGCCGGGGTATAGGGGAAGTAACCGGTCGCGTTGGCGGCGATCATCGGCTGCCAGTTCCAGTAGGAAGAAGGCAGGGTAGCGGTTTTGCTGGCCTCGAGCGCTTTCGCGCTGATCGCGTTGAAACTAAGGCCGGGTGGCAGCATTAGGCCTTTCTGTGATCCACCCACCGTGACGTCGACACCCCATTCATCGTGACGGTAATCGATGGAGCCGAGCGAGGAGATCGTGTCGACCATGAACAGGGCCGGATGCCCGCTACGATCGATAGCCCGCCTGATCTCAGCGATACGGCTGGTGACGCCGGTAGAGGTTTCGTTGTGCACCACCATGACGGCCTTGATTCGATGCTCGCTGTCGGCGCCCAGTTTTTCTTCGACCACGGCCGGATCGACGCCGTGGCGCCAGTCACCCTCGACAAAATCGACCTGCAGCCCGAGCTCGCTGGCGATGCCTCGCCACAGCGTGGCGAAGTGCCCGGTTTCGAACATCAATACCCGGTCGCCCGGTGACAGGGTGTTGACCAGTGCCGACTCCCAGGCGCCGGTGCCCGAAGCCGGGTAGATGACCACGTCCGCCTCGGTATTGAAAACCTGCTTGAGGCCGGTTAGTACTTCCCGGGTAAGCTGCGCGAACTCCGGGCCGCGGTGATCGATGGTGGGCATGTCCATCGCGCGCAGCACACGATCGGGGACATTGCTTGGCCCTGGTATCTGCAGAAAATGACGTCCCGCGGGAAGTGACATATGGGTTACCTCGACTTGCAATTTTCAGTTGGCCCGGAATCGTGCCTGACGCGGGGCACGAGTGCAAGCGCGGCTTTGACGCTGCTGAGGGCAGATTATTTTGCCTGGATCATGATTGGGAATCGATGAAATTTAAGCGTTACTGCAAGGCGTTTTTCTCATATAGTCCGGTTTTTCGATCTATTCGCTTACAGATGAATCTTGGCTACTGAATCCCGTTTACGACAAACCCCCGGCGCGGCGGCGCGGCGCACCGGCGACAGCGCGCTGGCGCACAGGTTGAGTAGCGAGCTCGAAGGGGAAGTCCTGTTCGACGCTTTCAGTCGCGGTCGCTACAGCACCGACGCGTCGATTTACCAGATAGAACCGATCGGTGTCGTGGTGCCGCGTCATCGGCAGGATATCCAGTGCGCGATCGAGATTGCCGCCGAGGCCGGTATACCGGTGTTGCCGCGCGGCGGTGGCACCTCGCAGATTGGTCAAACGGTGGGTGCCGCGCTGGTAATCGACAACAGCAAGTACTTCAACCGGATTGGCGAGCTCGACGCCGAGGCCCGTTCGATCCAGGTGGAACCGGGGCTGGTGCTCGATCAGCTCAACCGCTGGCTGAAGCCCCACGGGCTGTTCTACCCTGTGGACGTCTCCACCGGCAACCGCGCGACCCTGGGCGGCATGGCCGGCAATAACAGCTGCGGCGCGCGCTCGATTCGCTATGGCAACATGGTGCACAACGTGCAGGCCATCGATGCGATCCTGGCCAATGGCAGCAGTGCCAGATTCGCCGCGCTGGCGAAAGCAGGCGAGAACGGTGCCGACGCCGATCTGCTGCGCGAGCTGACACAGCTGGGCGAGCGTGAAGCGGATGAAATCGCGGCCCGGTTTCCGCAGCTTTTGAGACGGGTCGGCGGTTACAACATCGATCAGCTGGTGAATCCCGAATCGGGCAATCTCGCGCGCCTGCTCGTCGGATCGGAAGGAACGCTGGCTTATTTCACCGGGCTGCAGCTCGAACTCCAGCCGATCCCGCCGCACAAGGTCCTGGGTGTATGCCACTTTCCGAGTTTTCACGAGGCGATGGATTCGGCACAGCATATCGTCAAGCTCGACCCGAGCGCGGTGGAGCTGGTCGATCGCACCATGATCGACCTGTCGCGCGAAATTCCGATGTTCCGCGCCACCGTGGACGGTTTCGTCCGGGGCGAGCCCGATGCGCTGCTGCTGGTCGAGTTTGCCGGCGAGGACCGCGAGCAACAGGTGAGCCAGTTGGCCCGCCTGGTCGAGCTGATGGCCGACCTGGGCTTTGCGGGAGGCGTGGTCGAAGTGCTCGATCCCGGGTTCCAGGCAGCAGTCTGGGAAGTGCGCAAGGCGGGGTTGAACATCATGATGTCGATGAAGGGTGACGGCAAACCGGTATCCTTCGTCGAGGATTGCGCGGTGCGCCTGGAAGACCTGGCGGAGTATACCGATCGCCTGACGCGAGTGTTCGAGAAACACGGCACCACCGGCACCTGGTACGCCCATGCTTCGGTCGGCTGCCTGCACGTGCGCCCGATTCTCAACATGAAAGACGAAAGCGGCGCGCAAAAGATGCGCGCCATCATGGAGGAAACGCTCGACATCGTGCAGCAGTACAAGGGATCGCATTCGGGCGAACACGGCGACGGCCTGGCGCGCTCCGAATTTCATGAGCGCATGTTCGGCAGCCGCATGCTGCAGGCGTTCGAAACGGTGAAAGATTCCTTCGACCCGAAAGGCCTGTTCAATCCGGGCAAGATCGTGCGCGCGCCGCGCATGGACGACCGGTCGCTGTTCCGCTACAAGCCGGGTTACCAGGTGAAGCCGATAAACACGGCGCTGGACTGGTCCGAATGGGGCGGGTTTGGCGCTGCCGTCGAGATGTGCAACAACAACGGCGCCTGCCGCAAGGCGAATGTCGGCGTCATGTGCCCTTCCTACCGCGTAACCGGTGATGAGCAGCATTTGACGCGCGGCCGCGCCAACACGCTGCGGCTTGCGCTCAGCGGCCAACTGGGGGCCGATGCGCTGGTCTCCGACTCGATGTACGAGACCATGGAATTATGCGTCGGCTGCAAGGGTTGTAAACGTGAATGCCCCACCGGCGTCGATATGGCGAAGATGAAGATCGAGTTTCTGCATCATTACCATCAACGTCATCGACGTTCGCTCAAGGACAGGCTTATCGCCCATTTGCCGCGCTATGCGCCATTCGCGGCGCGCTTCGGTTTTATCCTGAATCTGCGTAATCGCGTCGCGCCGATGGCGCAGCTGAGCGAGTGGCTGTTCGGGCTTAGCGCACGACGCAACCTGCCGTCGTGGAGCGCCGACCGGTTCGACGAGCGCAGGGAGGCAGCGGACGAGGCGTCCGGCGGCAACGGCGAAGTCGTGCTGCTGGTCGATACCTTCAATCGTTATTTCGAACCCGATAATGCCCGTGCCGCGCGCGAGGTGCTCACTGCCGCCGGTTACCGGGTGCAACTGGTGCAGGCGCTCGATGGCGAGCGGCCGTTATGTTGCGGACGCACATTCCTGTCGAGCGGTATGGTCGATCAGGCCCGGGTCGAGGCGCAACGCGTGCTGACGGTGCTCGGGCCCTACGTCGAGCGCGGTATCCCGATAATAGGCCTCGAACCGTCCTGCCTGCTGACGCTGCGCGACGAGTACCTCAGCCTGCTGCCCGGCAAGGACACGACGGCACTCGCGGGCCAGGCGTTGCTGCTGGAAGAGTTCCTCGCGCGGCAACAGCAAGCAGGCAAACTCGAGCTCGAGTTGAAACCCCTGGCCCAGAGTCGCGCGCTGGTGCACGGCCACTGCCATCAGAAGGCGTTTGCCACCATGGGCGCGATGCAGCAGGCATTGCAGCTGATCCCCGGGCTCGAGGTCGAAGTGATTGAGTCGGGTTGCTGCGGCATGGCTGGCGCTTTCGGCTACGAGGCCAGCCACTATGATCTGTCGATGCAGATGGCGCAGGTTAACCTGTTGCCCGCGGTGCGTGGTGCCGATGCCGACACGCTGCTGGTTGCCAACGGCACCAGTTGTCGGCACCAGATCGAGGACGGCGCGCAACGTGGGGCAAAGCATATTGCCTGCGTGCTGCGGGACGCGCTGCGGACAGGCTGAGTTAGGCGGGGCCGACTACTGAAACAGCATACCGATATTTCGAACCCGGCGTCGCGGCCGACGTCGTCACCGCCCCGTTATCTGTTAGTCAGGCTTCCGTCATGCTGAACGAAATCCTGAATATCGTCGCCCCGGTGTTTCTCGTGGTGGGCGCCGGCTATCTCGCCGTCAGGGTCGGCCTCGTCTCGGCCGAGCTGGTCGATCACCTGATGAAATTCGCGATCACTTTCGCGATCCCCTGCCTGCTGTTCCGGGCGACATCGACGATCGATCTCGGCGCCGCGTTCGACTGGCGAATTCTGGTGGCGTATTACAGCGCGTCGATCGCGGGATTCGTCCTGACCTATTTCATCGCGCGCAAGTTGTTCAAGCGCCGCCCGGGCGAAGCGGTGGCAATCGGTTTCGCCGCGCTGTTTTCCAACCTGGTCCTGCTCGGGCTGCCGATCACGGAACGCGCCTGGGGTGCCGATACGATGGCGCCGAACTTCGCGCTGGTGTCGGTCAATGCGCCCATTTGTTACCTGATCGGTATTACCGCGATGGAGATTCTGCGCGCCGACGGGCGCAATGCGGCGCAGACCACCGGCGTGGTGTTGAACGCGATGTTTCGCAATAGCATGATGATCGGTATCGGTCTCGGTTTTATCGTCAACCTGGCCGGCATATCGCTGCCCGGAGCGCTAATCGGGGCCGTCGATTTGCTGGCGCGCGCGTCGTTGCCGGTGGCATTGTTCGCGCTTGGCGGTGTATTAACCCGCTACACGCTAACGAAATCGCTGGGTGAGGCCAGTGCGGTGGCCCTGGTTTCGCTAATACTGCAGCCGGCGTTGACGCTGCTGGTGGCAACCCAGCTCGGGTTGCCGCAACAGGTTGTCAATTCCATCGTGCTGATGGCGGCGGTCGCGCCGGGACTGAACGCCTACCTCTTCGCCAGCATGTACAACCGGGCGCTAGGCGCGTCGGCGAGTTCGGTATTGTTGTCGACCGTGCTGTCCGTTTTCAGCGTCAGCGCCTGGCTGATTTTTCTCTGACCGGGCGTTGAAGGAGGAGACGATAATGGTAAGCGGTAACGTCGAGGTAATGCGCAAGGCGATGCTCGATGCATTGTCACTACCGGCCTTTATTTTACTGTTTACGATGATGGGTTTCGGATCGCTCGCGCGCGGCGCCGGTTTCGGTGCCGAGATGGCGGCGCTGGCGACGTTGTTTATCTGGGGCCTGCCGGGGCAGCTGGCGATGGTCGAGCTGACCGTGACCGGGCAAGGGATTGTTGCCATCGTGTTCGCCTGCTCGCTCGCCAATGCGCGCTTTCTGCCGATGGTGGTCTCTTTCGTGCCGGCAATGTCGCGCGGCAGATCCAGCCTGCCTGGCATGATGCTCGACGCGCAGCTGCTGTCGATCAACTCCTGGGCGGTGTGCCTGCGCGAATTCCCGCAGATCGAACCCGAGTTCAGGCATCGTTATTACCTTACCTTTGCGAGTTCGATCCTGGCGGCCGCGGTTGCCGGCACCCTGCTGGGTTACCACGGCGCTGTTTTGCTACCGGGCGTGCTGGTGCTGGGCCTGATTTTCGTCAGTCCATTGTTCTTCGCGCTGGTGCTGTCAGCGGTACCGGGACGCGCGGAACGATTCTCGATGATCCTCGGCTGCGCGACGATTCCGTTGGCGCATTACCTGTTCCCGTCGGTCGATCTGCTGATTACCGGTGTCGTCGGTGGCAGCCTGGGCTTTGCGCTGGGCAAGTTCTGGAGCGGCGGCGATGCAAACTGAATCGCTATGGTTGATCGTGCTGGGCTGCGCCGCGGCCACCTTCGTCTGGCGCGGGCTCGGCGTCGTCGTGGTCAAACGTATCGATTCCCGCGGCGCATTTTTCCAGTGGATAACCTGTGTCTCCTACGCGATGGTGGCGGGGCTGGTATTTCGTATGATCATCATGCCGGAAAGCGATCTTGCCAGCGTCTCGCTGCCGATCCGCGTCGGCGCCGTGGTGATTGCGTTTGCCGCGTATTTCGCCTTCAGGCGTCGCCTGGTCGCCGGGGTGCTGGCGGGGAGTCTGAGTCTGTCGGTAATGGCTTATCTGGTCGGTTAGTTTGGCCAGCCATTCTCGAGAGTCTATCGTCATCCCGGTGCCGCTGACGTCATTCCCGCGTACCTCACGTCATTCCCGCGCAAGCGGGAATCCTATGACGCCTGCTGACATGTTATTACGAGATTCCGATACGTCGGACCGCCGCTTGCGCGGGAATGACTTCAAAATCGAGGGAATGGTGCTACGCGCTGTCCGGGTCTGGCGTTTGCGGCGTTTTGGCTTTCTTGAAGAAGGCGCCGTAGATGCTGCCGCACAGGGTCAGGAAACCCGCGATCAGCAGCCCGAGGGCTATCGGGCGATCGAAAAATCCGCTCCATTCGAAGTGCAGCATTTGCATCGCCTGGGCAAAGGTCTGTTCACCGATCTTGCCGAGAATCAGGCCGAGCACGATGCCGGCGATCGAGTAGCCCGAGCGGCGCAGGAAAAAGCCGACCACGCCGGCGAGGAACATGACGACAATGTCGATCGTCAGCCCGCGCACCGCGTAGGCGCCGACCGTTGCCAGCAGCAGGATCAGCGGGGCGAGGAACTGAAACGGGATGCGCAATAAATTAATGATGGTCTTGGTCTCGAGGAACCCGATCAACAAAATCGAACAGTTGGCGTAGAACATCGCCGCGAATACGACCCAGACCAGGTCGGCGCTGGTCAGGAACACCAGCGGCCCGGGCTGCATGTCGTGCATCTGGAACACACCGACCATCATCGCGGTCAACGCGCCGCCGGGCAGGCCCAGCGCCAGCAGCGGAATCATCGCCGCGCCGGTGGCCGCGTTATTCGCGGTTTCGGATGAAATCACGCCCTCGAGTTTACCCTTGCCGAACTCCTCGGGCGTCTTCGACCAGCGCACCGCCTCGTTGTAGCCCATGAACGCGGCCAGGGTCGCGCCGATGCCGGGCAGGATGCCACAGAAGAAACCGATTACGATCGAGCGGATCACGGCGAACTTGTGCGCGAACAGTTCGGACAGGGACGGGAAATCGACGCTGAGCTTGGGCGCCTTGTACGAACCGCGTACCTTTTTCTCAGCCTGCACGAAAATTTCAGATACCGCGAAGAAACCGAGGATGGTGGGAATGAAATGGATGCCGGCTAGCAGGTAGGGCATGTCGAAATCGTAGCGTTCGATGCCGCCGACCGGATCGAGCCCGACCACGGCAATCATCAGCCCGATCAGTATCGACAGCCAGCCTTTCCAGAAGGTCTTGGCGCCGACCGAGGCCGCTACCGCAAGGCCGAAAAACACCAGCGCGAAAATTTCCGGTGGGCCGAAAGCAGAGATCGCCCAGTCCGCAATCGGTGCCGTGGCAGCCATCATGATGATGGTCGAGACCACGCCGCCGAGCGCCGAGCACATGACCGCGGCGCCTACCGCCTTGCCGGCCTGGCCGTTTTTGGTCATCGGGTAGCCGTCGAAGGCGGTCGGCGCATTTTCCGGCGCGCCGGGAATATTAAACAGGATCGCGGTGATCGCACCGCCGTAGACTCCGGTGCAGTACATCACCGAAAACAGCATGATGCCCTGCTCGGCCGACAGGTGGGCGGTAAACGGCAGCAGAATCGCCGCCAGCGTCAGCATGCTGACCCCGGGAATCGCGCCGAACAGCATGCCGCCGATGACGCCGCCGAGAAAGATCAGGATGTTGATCGGGTCGCTGAACAGCGTAATCGATCCCTGCAGGAAATTATTGAACGCGTCCACTATTGCAGCACCGTGACGACCCAGCTGCCGATGCTGTAGAAGGGTTCGATATTACCCACCGGCAAACCGACGTAGAGTATCTTGACGAACATCGTCAGCATGAAGCCGAAAATCAGCGCCATGATCAGCACCATCGGCCTGGGGCGGCGTTCGCCGAACAGGTACATGACGCCGATAATGAAAAACGGCGCTAGCGCGTAAAAGCCGAAATCTTCCAGCAACGCGGCGAAAAATAGCGGCAGCATCAGCATCACGCGCACGCGATGGTGACGGATGAAGTAAACCACGACTGCGATCAGGATGGCGGCAACGATGAGCCTGGCCGTATGCAGTCCGGCGTCGCCGGGCTCGGAGGTGCCGGCAATCCACTCCGGTACGCGCATGTAGATAAACGGAATCGCGAGCAGCGCAAAAGTCGACAGGTACCATTTTACGGTTTCGTGGTGCGCCGCGTGCGCCGCTTCCTCGGAGCCGTCGTCGACCGCGGCGCTGATAATTTGCGACGATGTTTCGTCGCCTTTGACGTAATGATGAATCAGTTGGCCGATCGCGGCGATTGCCATTAGCAGGATGATTGCGCGCGGCCACCCGGAGGCGCCAAACTTGTAAATCTCGATGTTCTTGTCGAACTCGAACGAATAAACGTACAGGAACAGGCACAGGCCGAGCCAGAAGCCCGCTTCGACCAAATGTCCTGGTCTTAGTCTACCCATTTGCTCCGCCTAACCGGAACGACGACGCCCGGGGCTTGTCCCGGGCGTCTCGATTGTCGCTGTTGTTATAAATACCACGGGCATTTACCTGAGCGGCCAGACGTCATTCCGATGCGTCGGACCGCCGCGTATGCGGCGGTCCGACGTATCGGAATCTTGCTGATATGACTCGCTAGAAGCTAAAAGATCCCCGCTTACGCGGGGATGACTCGGTGTTTCAGTAGTCACGAGATCCCCGCCTACGCGGGGATGACTCGGTGTTGATGACATCACGAGGATGGGGGCCTTACTTGACCTCGAGGCCCATCGCCTTGTAGACGCCGCGGTACTGCTTGACCGTGGTGTTGATCAGCTCGCGAGAACCCTCGGTATCACGGAAGCTTTCGATCAGCGTCATGAACTTGCTCTCGTTGTATTTCTGGTAGCTCTCCTCGCAGTAAGCTTTCTGGAAGGCCCACTGCAGCCACTCGAGACGATCCTGCGGGATGCCCTTGTGGACGTAGAAACCGCGGAAACGGAACAGCGGATCGAAGTCGAGCGCGGCATCGGTCAGGCTGGGCACGTCGGCGAACGCCGCGGGGCGCTCCTTCAGGATAGTCAGGATCGGCTTGAACTTGCCGGAGTCGAGAAAGTTACGCACGTCGCCGGGCTGCTCGAACAGCGCGTCGACCTGGCCGCCGGCCAGTGCGCCGTAGCGCGGTGCGCCCTTGTCGAACGAAATCTGCTGAATTTGCATGCCGGTGGCGTCGGTAATGAACTTCATCGTCACGCGCTCCATCGAACCTTCCTTCGATACGTTGGCGATCGTGGCCCTGCCGTTTTGCGCGGTTACCCACTTGACGAAGGATTCCCAGTCGGTAAAACGGGTTTCGTTGGCGCGGATGTAAATTTGCGAAAACGTGATCTGGGAAGTCACCAGCGGGATCAGGTCGTCGGCCGGGTTCGGGCGGGTGGAATCAAGCGCATGCGCGCTGGACGCATCGTCGATATGCTCGAGCACGGTGTAGCCGTCTTTCGGCGTCGCCATGTATGCGGTCATGCCGACCGTGCCGGAGCCGCCGGGTTTGTGGTCGCGGTTGATCGCCACGCCGGTCAGCTCGGTGACCGCCTGGGCCATGGCCTGGGCCACCTGGCCCGAACCACCGGCCGGTCCGTAGGGGACGACCATGGTCAGCGCGCGCGCGGGATATCCGCCGGGCTTGTCTTTGGATGAGGGCAGGCCGTCGGTGGCGCAGGCTGCGTAGGCGGTATTGGCGGAAAGCGCCATGGTGGCGATAGCGATAGCGCTACCGGCCAGGTATTTACTGAGTTTCATAAAACTCCTCCGGTTGTTGTACTTGTGCGTTCGATTAATTATTAAAATAATCTCGGCCGGATGGTATACAAGCTTTTCAAACCTGTCTAGCGTATGTCATGGCGTTGCCGATGGATAATAATCTGAAACGTCATACCATACGTATTGTTTACTTATGAAATTAACGATGGAATAACAGGAATGGATTCAGTCACGCAAATGGTACTGGGCGCGGCGGTTGCCGAGGCGACTATCGGGCGCAAGATCGGCAACCGGGCCATCCTCTGGGGTGCCGTCGCCGGCACGATGCCGGACCTCGACGTGTTCGT
>JAACFA010000093.1 GCA_009937625.1 Gammaproteobacteria bacterium
GAATTCTCGTTCAGCGGATGCCAGGCATCGACGATGGCCTGGCTCAATGGGCTGGCAATAACCATGAAAATAAGCAACGCGGCGAACAGCGGAACTCTCGCCCTTGCGGGTTTGAACAGCCAGAACCTCACTAATGCCGGTTCGCGTAAAACCAGCGGCAGCGGCTGTGCAGCCGTGACCAGGGTTCGATATTGGTGTCGGATCGCATTCATAATCTGAATGAGGAGTATAGTAAAACGCGCCGCAATTACGCGGCCAACTATCGAGATTTCCGCCGGCGCTCAGAATGAGGGGAGCGACCCTGCTTGCCACGAAAATGAATAGCCGCGCGATTACCTCAGAGGATTAGGAGATAGAGCGGGTTTTTCTTCGAATCGCAGGTGCCGGGAAACACGCGATTATCCACGGTTACTCCGCTACCGGAAAGCCCCTGGGCAGCAACACGAAAAGCCTGCCCTGCTGTTTCATCAGCCCCGCCAGCATTTCGGCTTCGTCGCCCCGGCCCCAGAACACGTCGGCACGAACGTGGCCCTTGATCGCGCCGCCCGTGTCCTGCGCCAGCATGAGCCGGTCGAACGGCGACTGGCGCTCGTCCGGCAGCGTGGTCTGCAACCATACCGGCGCGCCCAGCGGGATGACGCTACGATCGACGGCGACGCTGCGCGCCGGCGTCAGCTCGACGTTGAGCGAGCCGACCGGCCCGTCCGCCTGACCGTCTTTCAGTTCGAAGAATACGTAACTCGGGTTTTTCGCGAGCACCTCGTTCAGGCGCTCCGGGTTCGCTTTGAGCCAGTCCTTGATCGTGAACAGCGTGACCTCGTCCTTTTCGAGTTCGCCCATTTCGATTAGAACCCGGCCGATGGATTGATAGGGGTGACCGTTTTGCCCGGCATAGCCTACGGAGACCGTCGTGCCGTCGGTGAGCTGAACCCGGCCGGAACCCTGGACGTGCAGGAAGAACACGTCGACCAGGCTGTTCACCCACAAGATCTCGGCACCTCGAAGCAGCTCCGGGTTGTGGTGCAGTTGCGCGCGATCGTAATACGGCACGACCTTGTTGCCGACCAGCTTGCCGCGCAATCGCAGTCCCTTGAGCTGCGGATAAACGCCGCCCAGGTCGACGATCAGTAAGTCCTGCGGAACGCCGTACAGCGGGTGGCGGAATTCGTCGGTCGGCTCGCGGCTGCCTTTTAACAAGGGCTCGTAGTAGCCCGTAATCAGCCCCTCGGTTTCACCCCCCGCGGCGTAAACCGGGCGCACCTCGAAATGCGCCTCGAAGAATGCCCTGGCCTCGGCGTCGCTTAGGGGCCCGCTGTTCTGCGCGAGTTCGCAAACTTCCCGCCAGCGCACGTGGGCGAGTTTTTCGCAACTCCTCAGGAACCCGTCCCACACGTCGCCGTGGTTGTCCGACTCCCAGTTCTGCAGGCTCGACCAGTCCACCGGGCTGCCGATGCCGGGCGGCCGTGTCGTGCAGGCGCCCAGCAAAAGCGCACACAGGAGAAAAATGGATCGGAATCGGGGCACGGGGAGATTTTACCTCGGAATACGGCGCGGCAGGCGTTTAGTCGCCGGCGGCGGCCAATACTCTGAGTTCGTCGAGGTCCGACTTCAACAGGTCGATGATCGAATCCAGGTCGGAAATTTTTTGCAGCAGCATTTGCTCCCGGGTAACACCGGCCGCCGGATCGGGTACTTTCTGGCTGCCCGCGATCAGCCACAGCAGGGGCACGTTGAGCAGGCTGGCCAACATTTGCAGACGGTTGGCGCGCGGATCCATCTTGCCGGTTTCCCATTTCTCGACGGTCGCCGGTTTGACGCCGATACGGTTGGCCATCGTTTTCTGGCTCATGCCCGAAGCCTCGCGCGCGTTTTTCAGACGCTCTCCAAATAATACCTTTTCCATCAGGAACTCCTTGTTACGATGGGCCTGCACCCTAACAACTGCGTTTTCGTTTTTCAACCCGCGCGTGCCGCTTGACGGGCCCGCGCGCAGTTGCGATGCTGTTTGCCCATGAATTTCCTGTTGCCCGCTCTCGGTCTGCTCGCACTGGCCTCGACGCCCTTCAGCGCCTGCCTCGGGCAAGATGCTTCCGACTCCCAGGACGAGATCCTCGAGCACGCCAACAAGTCCTGGACCGGTGATCTGGACGGCATGACGAAGCGCGGCTTCGTGCGAATCCTGACCGTCCACAATCCGCTATTTTTCCAGTTCGAGGGCGCTAGTAAACGCGGCCTGGTCGAGGAATGGGGCAAGGCTTTCGAGGCGCACCTCGCCGAGGAAATCGGCCGCGTGCGCTCGCCCACGGTAGTGCTGATCCCGGTCGCCCGCGACGAGTTGCTGCCCGGGCTGATCGAGGGCCGCGGGGATCTCGTCATGGGCAACCTGACGATCACGCCGGAACGCCAGAAGCTGGTCGATTTCGGTCCGCCGATCCACACCGACATCAGCGAGCTGGTCGTGACCGGCCCCGCAGCGCAAGGCGTCGCCTCGTTCGACGACCTCGTTCAAACCGGTGTCTATGTGCGCCGCTCGAGCAGCTATTTCGAGCACCTGCAGGGCCTGAACGCCGAGCGCAGCGCGCAGGGCAAACCGCCGATACCGATCACCGAGGCCGACGAGAATCTCGAGGATTACGATTTGCTCGACATGGTTAACGCCGGGATACTCGAGGCGGTTATCGTAGACAGTCACAAGGCGGCTTTATGGGAGCAGGTGTTCGACCGGATCGAGGTGCACCGGGACCTGGTGGTGAATTCAGGCAGCCGCATCGCCTGGGCGCTGCGCAAGGGCAGCCCCGAACTGATGCGATCGATCAGCGCTTTCAGCGCGAAGGTCAAAAAAGGCAGCCTGCTCGGCAACGTCCTGATCGAGCGTTATCTCGGAGACGCCGAATGGCTGGAAAACGCGCTGGCAAGCGAGGATCGCGAGCGCTACGAAGAAACCATCGAGATCATCCAGCGATATGCAGCCCGCTACGACTTCGACTGGCTGATCATCGCCGCCCAGGCTTACCAGGAATCGCGCCTTGACCAGGACAAACGCAGCCCGGCGGGCGCCATCGGTGTAATGCAGCTGCTGCCGAGCACCGCGGCGGATGCGGCGGTCGGCATCCCCGATATAACGAACCTCGAGAACAACATCCATGCCGGCGTCAAATACCTGCACTGGCTGCGCGAGACCTACTACTCGGACGCGTCGATCGCGCCGCTCGACCGGGCGCTATTCTCGTTTGCCGCCTACAACGCCGGCCCGGGCAACATGCAAAAGGCGCGCCGGCGTGCACGGCGACTGGGATTCGACCCCAACCGCTGGTTCGGCAACGTCGAGATCGGCATGTTCCGTGCGGTGAGCGGCGAGCCCGCTTCCTACGTGCGCAACATCTACAAGTACTACGTGACCTACCAGGGCCTCGAAAGATCGCGCCGGGCCCGCGAAAAAGCACTCGAAAGTCACCGCCAGGAAAACGCGTCGACCGCGCGTACCTGGCTAGCCGCGGCCGCCCTGATCGCATTACTGATTGTGTTGGGCTACCGTGCCAGGAAACGCGCGGCAGCATCGGGACCCTAGAGCCACTGCGGGAGATTAGAGGATAGACCAGGCCTTGCGCTGGCTCGTCCTCGAGAGGGGTCAGGCGGCGTCGGCGTCCTCACGCTGCAGCAGTTCGAGGACTTCCTTGCGCAAGTCGTCCGCCTGGTACATGCCACCGGGCGTCTCCGAGAGCGCTTGATACCAGGGTTTGACGAGATCTTTCAGCGCTTCGAGATCGTTAATTTCAGAAATGGTCTGATGCAGGCCCGCAATCTTGACCTTGTTGCCGAAGGTTTGCAACGTGTTGCACATGAGATCGCGCGCGGTGACGGTCACGTCGTCGGCGGCGGCAGCCTTCTCGGGAGCGGCCTGTGGCGCGATTTCGACAAGCGTCGTTTCGGCCACCTGGATCAGGCCAAGCTCGAGCAGCCGATCGAGCGTCGCGTCGATATCGTCGCACAGGGAAAGCTTTGCCAGCTTTTCGACCTCGTTTTCACCATTGACCAGAATCAGGACGCGTCGCTCCATCATCGAGAGGCCCGCAGCATTGTCGGTGACTTCGTTTTTGCCATTTACCGTTTTGTCGTAAGTATCAACGTGTTTCATAACAGATCCTGTTTGCTGTTGCTGGCGAATCACAACACCATCGAAAGCTCGGTTTCGATGCATTCGAGGATTTCATCGTCGATGAACGGCTTGGCGATGAATCGGTTGACGCCAGCGGCCTCCGCCTGCTGGCGGTGTTTGGCCATGTTTCTCGACGTTATCATGAGGACCGGCAGCCCCGGCTGGTCGCTGGTGTTACGGATGTAGCTGACCAGGTCGAATCCATTCATTCGCGGCATTTCGAGGTCGGTCAAAACGATATCCGGACGCTCGGCGCGAATGATGTTGATGGCTTCCAGCCCGTCGCGCGCCAGCAGGGGCTCGTAACCACTGTCGCGCATCAGCTGGCCGAGAGAATTGCGCACGCTGAGCGAATCGTCCACGATCAGAACCTTCGTCAGGCTGAACTCCTCGACGGCCGACGATTGGGCGTTAATGCGGCCGATATCCAGATCGGCGTTATCCAGGGTCTGAAGCATCGACGCCAGATCGAGCACCGGCACCACCTCGCCGTTACCGAGCATCGAAACACCGGCGATACCACTGATCGACTTGACGTAGACACCCATGTTCTTCACCACGAGGTCGTAACTGGTGGCGACGCGCTCGACCACCACCGCGGCGATGCCATTGGCAGTCTCGACCAGCAGCACGTTGTATTGGTCCAGGTTGTCGCGCATGTGCCGGTCGGCCGAGCCGATCAGCGCATTCAGCGTGTAAGCCGGGTAGGTCTCGTCCTCGAGCTGGAAACTCAGCGCGTCGCCGAGGTTCTCGAGGAACCCGGTGCCGGGTGACAGAATTTGCGTCAACGACAGGGTCGGGATGGCATAGAGATTATCCTTGCCGACCCCGGTCAACAGGCAGTGACTGGTGAGCAGCGTGATTGGCAGGCGCAGCGAGATGTGGGTGCCGCCGTCCTTGCCGTCGCTCACTTTCATCGTTCCGTTGAGCGACTGGATGGTGTTGTTGACCACGTCCATGCCGACGCCGCGACCGGAAACCTGGGTCACCTGGTCGCGGGTGGAGAATCCAGTTTGCAGGATCAACAGCGCCAGCGATTCGTTGTCGCGAGTGTCGTCTGCGGGGAGCAGCCCGCGCTCGACCGCCGATGCGCGAATGCGTTTGTAATCGAGACCACGGCCATCGTCACTGCAGTTGATCACGACGTTGTTACCCTGCTGCACGAACTCCAGGGAAATCTGACCCACCGGCGATTTACCGGCGACAGCACGCGCGTCGCTGTCTTCGATGCCGTGATCGACCGCGTTGCGCAACATGTGCATCAGCGGTGCGGCGAGCTTGCTCAACACGTCGCCATCGAGCAGCAAATCCTCACCCTGGATCGACAGCTCGGCCTGCTTGCCGGTACTCCGGCAGACCTGGCGCACGGTGCGCTGCAGGCGCGAGGCGATCGTGCCAACCGGCACCAGGCGGGTGGTTACGACCATTTGCTGCAATTCCTTGTTCAGGCGTTGCTGCTCGACAAACAGCGAATCGAGTTCGTAGACCTCGCCGGTAAATCCGCGCAGAATTTCACGCGAGTCGGCAACGGCCTCGATGTAGGCGTGCGTCGCACTGTAAAACTCGTCGTACTCGTCCATTTCCAGGGCGTCGAACTCGCCGTCGGCACCCATGGCCCGGCCCCGGTGCTTGGCCGCCATGCTGCGCACGCTGACGAGGTTTTCCAGCTCGTAGCGTTGCTGCTGGAGGTGGCCGTCGTTGTTTCGAATCAGCTTTTCACCGTCTTCGAGCCGGTTCAGGCGTTCCTGGATCTGGGCCGCGGTTACCGCGGTTTCACTGACGAGCCGGAATATGTTATCGAGCAGCTTGAGCGGTACGCGCACGGTTTCTTCGGCGGCGGACGCCGCTGCCGGTTCCGCCTCCTGCTCGCGTCGGTCAGCTTGCTCGGTAGCGGTATCGGCTGCAATCTGAGCCGTGGTCTCGGGTGCCTGCGCAGCCTCGCTGAAATCGCTTTGGCGTATCTGGCCGCTGTCGATCCGGTTGGCCCAGTCGAGCACGTCCTGCAACACTCGTTGTGCCTCCGGCGGCGGCGCTACCATCCCCTGCAGGGCTTCGATCATCGCCTCGATCAGGTCGCTTGCCTCCTGCATCGTGTACGCGAGACCCGCAGGCGGTTGAAAACGATGACGGGCGATGTACTCGAGGATATCCTCGAGGTGATGCGACAGGTTGGCGAGCCCCTTCGCCCCGATCAGGTTACCGGAGCCCTTGAGGGTGTGTGCGACGCGCTGGGCGGCTTCGACGTTGGCCTGGACATCGACACCCCGAGTGATCGCCGCGGTCAGACTCGACAGGGCTTCGGCATGACCCGGCGATTCGGCAAAAAAAGCATCGATCAGTTCAGGGCTGGTATCGGCCGAAATTTCGAGCGAAACGTCCTCTGCCGTGGCCTCGATTTCGCGCGCCTCGGCGACGAATTCGCAGCTGACCTCGACCGTTTTGGCCAGGCCCTCGATCAGGGTGCGCAGTTCGCGGTAAGGCACCGGTTGCGGCCAGGCCTCGAATTCGAGGTAGTCGACGACGGCCAGGCAGCGACTGTCGTCCTCGGGTTGCAGCAGGTGTTCGATGACCACCAGAGGCCAGCCGCGCAAAACGTCGATCGCTTCTAGACGCGCGTCCCCTTCACTGGTCGAGATCAGCGCCAGGTTCTGGTTCAAAAACCCGCAAACATAGTTCAGACCCTGCAAGTCGAGCTCGACCGCAATGGTCTCTATCCGGCCGAGGATTTCGAGGTAAGCCTCGACCAGCGGCAGGGACGCCTCACCCGCTTGCGTTGCAGCCAGCCGCAGCGCGAGCGCGTCGAGCTGGGGGGTGACTTCTTTTATCTCGTAGGCGAGCATGCCGAGCAGATCGTCTTCGTCGAATTCGGCTTCGGCGCCTGCAAACGGATCTTCGCCGGGCATGCCCGGAAACGCGGTGACGATGGGGTCCTGCTCCGCCGGACTGCTGGCTTCCGATTCGGGAAACGCTGCGGGCGCTGCCCCGCCAGCAGACGCCGCCGTCGCTTCGCCGTCGGCACACATCAACGGCAACAGGCCTTCCCGGACAGGCTCTGGCAACGGCTGGAGCAGCAACCCGGCGAGCTCGTCGTTCGGGGTTTCGACGTAGATTCGGGCGTCGCCGAACCAGTCCAGCAACAGCGCGGCCGTGCCGGCGTCGATGGCGGTCGCCTCGCTGCCGACATGGGCCAGCAATGCATGGACGACCAGGTATAAATTGCTCTCGCCGGCCTGTTCACAAGCCCACAGCAGGTTCTCGATATGGCCCGTGCAGACCTGGCGTAAGCCGTCACTGCCCACACCACCGTCGCCACCGAGCGTATCGGCGAGGTCGGCGTGAGCCATCTCGAGCAGCGTCAGCAGCGCGTCGAGGTTATCCGTGTTGTCGTCTGTCATCGATTTACCGATTCTTGATTATTGCCAACCAGCGGCCGGCCGTCGTATCAGGAAGCTTCCGGCAGCTTGAACACGTTGACCGACTCGAGCAGCTGCTGCGAGAACTGCAACAGGTTGGTCGCCTGGGCGGCCTGCAGCTTAATCTCGGTGTTGGTCTCCTCGGTACTCCTCTGCGCCTCCTCGGTCTTGGTGCGCAGCACCTTGCTGAACTGGGCCTGCATCATGGAGCGCTTGGCGATTTGCTCTACCGCATGTACCAGCTCGGCGGTGGTTTCCTGGGTGACCTGCATCTTGACACCCGAGGCCTGCGCCAGCTCACTTCCCTCCACGACCTGTGCGATAGCCTTGTTCATCGCCGCCATGGTTTCCGCGGTCTCTACCTGGATGTTGTTGATCAGGCCCGCGATTTCAGAGGTCGAGTCGCGCGACGATTCCGCCAGCCGCTGAACCTCGTTGGCAACGACCGCGAAGCCGCGTCCCGCGTCGCCCGCCGCGGCGGCCTGCATCGAGGCGTTCAGCGACAGGATATGCGTGCGTTCCGCGATGTTGTTGATGATTTCGACTACCGAGTTGATTTCCTGCGAACGCTCACCGAGGCGCTTGATGCGTTTCTCGGTTTCGGCGATCGTTTCGCGGATTTCGTTCATGCCCTGGGTGGTCCGGGTTACCGTCTGCAGCGCTTCCTCGGTCGACGCCGTCGCCTTGGCGGCAATGTCGTTACTGATCTTCGCCTGGCGAGCAATCAGCACCATGGCTTTCGAAGCTTCGTCGAGCTTGCTCATCGTATCCTCGATGATCACGCGCTCCTCGTCAGCCAGCTGGTTGATCTTACCCCCCTGGGATTCGACCGTTAATGCCGCTTCGGCGACCTGGTTCGAAATCCGGCGAATCTGCCCCAGTACCCGGGCGGTTTCCGTGGTCAGCATGTTCATGGCGTCGGCCACCGGACCGGTCACGTCTTCCGCGATCGGCACTCGCACGGTCAGATCACGATCACTGAGATCGGATACCGCTTCGAGCAGCATGATGACCGAGTTGTTGAGGTTTTCGTTATCCTCGGAAACCCTGGCCATCGACGACACCCTTTCATCGAGCATGTTATCGAAAGTGTTGGCGAGCTCACCCAGCTCGTCGCTGGTCTCCAGCCCGGTGCGTGCCTCGATATCACCCGCTGCAACTCTCTTCACCGCATCCGATATGACCGCAATCGGGCCGCTAATCGACGAGTAAACTCCGGTACCGAGAATAGTGGCAGCCAGCAACCCGATCAGAATAGCAAGAGCAACCGCCATCAGGTAAACGTTCGCCAGCCGTTCGCTTTCCGCGTAAATGGCCGCTGCCTCGATCGAACTCAGATTCGACAGGGCGTCCGCCGAGTTCAGGAACGGATCGGTGAAACCGTGGAGATCGTTGATCACCCATACCAGCAGCCGATCGATATCGCGCACGGCGACCAGTTGCGACAGTTCAGTATAACCCTGGCGTACCAGCTCGATCTCGAGGCCGAAGGTATCGTCGAAGAATTCTTTGTTCTTCGGGTCTGACGCAATGACCGTCTGTTGTGCCTGCCAGAGCCGCTCGAACTCCTCGGAACCGGCCTCGAGCAGACGTTCCGCCTGGGTCCATTCGAGCGTGCCAGCGGATAGCTCCTGCGCGACGTCCAGCATGTGATAGCGAACCGAGCCGGCGATCCGGGAGAAGGCCGCGGCTTCCGCGGTCTTGACGTTCAGTATTTTGGTGTCGGCCACCATTCCGGTCATACCGACCAGGGTTACACCGCCGATCGAGACGATCGTCAGAGTCAACGCGCTGATCAGAACGATGAGTCGACGACTGATTTTACTGTTCTTAAACATGATTCAAACCCTATATGACTGTGTTTTAACTTGATTGCATTCGCTTGCGAGCGGCCTACTGCTGCTGGGTCAGGTAGTCGACCGAGACACCCAGCACCAGGACGCCGACGGTTTGGTTCTGGGATAAAATCGGGGCGCTGATCTGCACCTGGGTTTTCTGGGTACTGTCGTCGAACTCGAGCGGACCGATAAAGACGACCCCGTTGCCGTTGTTGTAGGACGCGGTCCATTTTTCCTCGTCGCCCTGCCAGTAGTCGCTGGTGGGTGGGAAGGCGGCGACATTGGCACCCTGGTTGTCGGTCAGGAACACCTCGTCGATCGCGACATTGTTCTCTACCCGGCGCTCGAAATACCGCGCCACCTTGTTGCCGGTAATTTCCCTGATCAGCGCAGTGGGTTCATCACCGACATTCTTCCACTCGTCGTCGCGGCGTTTGATTTCGGCCAGCGCGAGTTGCTGACTGTTCTGCGCCTCGACCGCGCGCACGATACTCGGGTTGAGCGCCATGTGGCGGGCAAAGCGGATCTTGACCGCTAGCAGGTCCTCGAGTTCTTCCTGGCTCAATTCGTTGGCCAGAACCAGGCCGGGAGCGATCAGCAGGCTGATAAACAAAATTTTTCGAAACATGACTCTATTCTCCGGATCGATATTTGATTGCGTCGTTAAACGTTTGTCGGTTTTACAGATTTTCGCCGAGGGCGGTGAACAACGCTTGCGCGTCCCACTCGACCCAGGCCTGTTCGTCTTTCAGGTAAAACTGCCGCGCGTGCTCGCGGATCAGCGACGGCAGCGGCGGCTCGCTCGTCGTGACGTCCTCGTCGAGCAGCACCAGCAGCCGTGGAAAATCGTCCACCCAGAATGCGGCCGCGGTCTCGTTCTGGCCGACCACTATCAGGCGCCGTTTACCGGCCGGCGGTTCGAGCTCGAACAGCACGTGCAAATCGAACACCGGGATCATGCTGCCGCGCACGCTGATGACCCCGTCGAGCCACGGCAGGGTATTGGGCAGGCGGCAAACCGCCGGGCGCTCGATCAGTTCGCTGACCTCGTGCTTCGGCAGAACCAGCCCGATGTTGCCAATCAGAACGGTGTGGACCTGCAGGTCGTGATCGTCGTCGACCGCGGCGCCGAGGTCGAACAGCAGGTCCTCGCCCGCGGAGCTCATCGCCAGATCAGATATAAGTATTCAGCTGCTTCACAATCGCATCGCTGTCGATCGGCTTGGTCAGCAGCGCCTTGGCGCCCTGCTTTTCCGCCCAGATGTGATCGGCTCGCTGATTCTTGGTACTGACGAAGACCACCGGAATCTCGCTGGTGTCGTCGCTGCGCGTAATTTCGCGGCAGGCACCGTAGCCGTCGAGGTCGTCCATGACGATGTCCATGAACACCATGCTGGGTTTTTCGGCCTTGGTCTTTGCGATCGCTTCCTTGCCCGAGGTCGCGGTGATCACCTGGTAACCGGCATCGGAAACAATTTCCTTCAGCTGTTGCAGGTGCGCGGCGGTATCGTCGACCACCAGTACTTTTTTCATCGCCATATCGTTTATCTCCAATCGGTTTTCAAATTCATATTTCGGTTAAATTCAGGATTTCGTTCGTCCGGCCGCTCACTGCGCCCGGGCGATCTGCGCAAACTGTTCCTTGCGACGAGCCATACTCTTACCGAGCTCATCGGCGAGACGCTGGTCAGCCGGCGGCTTGGTGATGTAGGCGTCGCAGCCGGACATCGTGCCCCGGACCTTGTCGAAGGGTGATTTTTTACTGGTCAGCATGACCACGTAAGCGCCATTGTCGGCCTTGATCTGCTTGCAGACCTTGTAACCATCGACGCCCTCCATCATGACGTCGAGAAAGATCAGGTCATAGTCGTGCCGGGCCGCCCTGTGAATGGCTTCTTCGCCATTGGTCGCAAAACTGAGGTTGATCGGACACTCGGCCAGTTCCTCCAGCTTGTGCTCCATGTACTTGCGTACCGGGAAGCTGTCGTCGACGACGAGAATGTCGAGCGCCGAGGGCGCGCTCCTGTCATCATCCAGGTCCAACGTGGATTGATCTATGATGCCTTCGAGCGCCGTAATGAGCTTCTGTACCCGAATCGGACGCTGAATGGTGCTGGCGGTGCCCATGAGGTCGGCATTGTCGGTCAGCATCAGCGAAGACAGCAGTTCATTGTCCTGGCGCAAGTCAGTCCAGCGGCGGATCGCGATGGGATCGTCGCCGTTCACGAGGATCAGATCCGCGTGCTCGATCTGCTCGGGCGGAATCAGGGTGAAGTTTTCCTTCAGTTGCGGGGCCAGAGTGAAGATGCTTTTGAGCACCTTGGTTTCGAGTTCCGTCAGGCCCAGATAGC
>JAACFA010000094.1 GCA_009937625.1 Gammaproteobacteria bacterium
TCTTCCAGGGTGTATCCGTATTTAGTCGAGGCGCATCCAAAGAGTAAAAGCGAGACAAAGAAGGCTAAGACCGCCTTCTTTATGCAATTTTCATAATTCGTAAACATCACTACAAGATTATAGGAGCTTCGACTCGATAACACATCATCATGGCAAACGTGAGCACCCGCTTTCGAAGCAAGCCGGTCAATCCGGATGGTTTTCACTCTGACGCGGAGTCAGCGACGAACTGCTGGAATTCGAGCAGGTAACCGTTCGGATCCTTGACGAAAAAACTATAGATTCCAAACCGTTCGATCTGCTCAGGCGGCTTGTCGATCTGCAGACCATTATCGAGCAGGCGTAGGTACCAGGCGTCCACATCGTCGGTGACGATTGAAATCATGCCCCCTTTTGGTTCGACCACCCGATCGGCAAACGCTCGACACACGCCGATAAACGCGCCCCCGGCGGTCGCAAATATCCTGGCATCGCCCTCGTCCCGGCTGCATTCGAGCCCGAGTCCCCGCGCATAAAAATCCGCCGTCGAATCAAGATCCTGTGTATATACCCAGCTAATCTGGGCGTCCCGGTTTGAATCAATCTTCCTGATCCAGGCATTAGGTAATCAATGCTTTCCATTATCAGGATTCTGGGGTTTAATACTACGCCAACGGTGTGATCACAAACATCGATTTTTATTAGTAAACCGAGGGAAGCGTGTCACAAGCCAGAACGGCCAGCGCGGTCAACCGGCGCCATGGCGTCGCACTATTACGATTCGGGCTCCCCCGGGTAACGGCGTTCGACGGCGTATCGTTCGAAATCGAAGCCAGCCAGCTTTACCCCCTGATCAATCGCTCCGGCCGGATTGTAATATGACAGCTGCAATCGATATTCGCGGTGTTACCAAGATCTACAACCCGGATTCGAACCAGGCGTTCAAGGCGCTCGACAATGTGTCCCTGACCATCGGCGATAATGAATTCTTCACCCTGCTAGGACCATCCGGTTGTGGAAAAACCACGCTGTTGCGGCTGATCGCCGGCTTCGAACAGGTATCCGGCGGTGAAATCATGCTGTTCGATGACGAGACAGCGCCCCGTTAATACGGTGTTCCAGCACTACGCCCTGTTTCCGCACATGACGGTCGCCCTGAACGTTGCCTTCGGCCTCGAGCGCCTCAGGAAACCCGCGGCGGAAATCAAGGCCACAGTCGACCGGGTGCTGACCCTGGTGAAGATGAAGCAACTGGGTGACCGCCGCCCCAGACAGCTCTCCGGTGGCCAGCAGCAACGCGTCGCCCTGGCCCGCGCCCTGGCGCCAAGTCCGAAGGTGCTATTACTCGATGAGCCGCTCTCGGCGCTCGATCTGAAACTCCGCCAGGCCATGCGGGAAGAACTCAAGCAGCTGCAGAAAGAGACCGGCATTACCTTTGTCTTCGTCACCCACGACCAGGAAGAGGCCCTTGCCATGAGCGACCGCATTGCGGTCATGTCCGATGGCGAAGTGCAGCAGATCGGCGTGCCAACCGAAATCTACGAGCATCCAGTCAACCGTTTCGTCGCGGATTTCATCGGCGATACCAACTTTCTGGAAGGCGAAATCGTGAGCCTCAACGACGACCTCGTGACCTGCAGAATCGGGACGCAAAGCATGTTCGAAGCCGAAAACAGCGGTGCCCACCAGGTGGGTGACCGGGTTACGTTATTCCTGCGACCGGAAAAGATTACGCTATCGGCTCCGGACCAGGCCGGCGGTGCAGATACGCGACCCGGCACGGTCGCAAACATTGTCTACCTCGGCAACCAGGCGGCCTACACGGTCGACATGGGCGATGGCATCGAACTGACCGCCCAGGCGCGTCCACGGGAGGACGGTAAACTGCCCTTCACAATCGGCGAGCAGCTCGCGGTAGGATTCTCGGTCCACGCCCTGCGGGTTCTGGCGAAATGAGCAGCTGGTTGCCGAAAAGCGAAGCTGGACGGCGCTGGCTAGGGCTCGCGCCCTCCTATTTCGTGATTGGCATTTTCATGCTGGTGCCGATGATCATCATGGGCGTGTTCTCCTTTCTCGAGCCCAATCCCTACGGCGGCGTCAAGCCGGTCGGGTCGCTGGACGCCTACGTCAAACTATTCTTCGAGTACGATCTGGAAGATAACCTGGTCTTCAATCCCGGCTACCTCAACATCATACTGCGATCGTTCCAGCTATCTTTCGGCGCGACCCTGCTGTGCCTGATTTTCGGTTTTCCGGTCGCCTACTACATCACGCTGCAGCCCGAAAACCGCCGCAACTTTTATATTTACCTGATCACCATCCCGTTCTGGACCAACCTGCTGATCCGCACCTTCGCCTGGATCATCATCCTTGGACGCGGCGGCGTGATCGAGACGCCCCTGCTCGCGGCCGGCATCATCGAAGATTCGCTACGCATGATGTATACCGACGGCGCTATCGCCATCGGTCTGACCTACAGTTACCTGCCGCTGATGGTTTTGCCGATCTATGCCAGCCTGGAAAAGCTCGATTTTCGATTACTGGAGGCGGCCAGCGATCTCTACGCCAACCGTTTCGAGATCATGACCAAGGTCGTCATACCGTTGTGTAAGCCCGGCATCATTGCCGGCTGTATCCTGGTGTTCATTCCCTGTCTCGGCGCATTCATTGCACCGAACCTGCTGGGCGGGGGCAAGAAACTGATGCTGGGCAGCCTGGTGCAGTTCCAGTTCGCGTCGGCCCGTAACTGGCCGTTTGGCTCGGCGCTGTCCATGCTGTTGCTGTCCGCCGTGGTCGTGACCCTGATCTTCTATGCCAGGGCGGCCAGGAAGCGGGAAGTGATGGAAGGAAGCGCCTGATCATGAGCGCTCAAATGCAACAGCTATCATCCGGGCGCAAAGGCAGGAAGGCGCTTCCCGTCGGTCATTATCGCGGGCTCGGATCGTGGGCGGTGGTGTTCTTTATCTTTTTGTACCTGCCCATCGTGGTACTAATTTTTTACTCGTTCAACGCCAACCGCATGGTCATGAACTGGGGCGGATTCGGCTTCGACTGGTACCTGAAGGCGTTCCAGAATGACGATATTCAGCAAGCGGTCTGGAACTCGCTTATCGTCGCGACCGTGTCGACGATCGTTGCCACGGCTATCGCCACTATGGGGGCCCTGGTGCTGGCGCGGGGCGGCAGTTTCCGCGGCAAGACGGTCTCCCTCGGGCTGATTACGCTGCCGCTGATGGTGCCTGAAATCGTCACCGCCGTGGCGGTGCTGATTTTCTTTTCCGCCATACATCTTAACTGGGGGCTGGGTAATGTCATCATCGCCCATATCACGTTCTGTATTCCCTTTGCCTTCATGCCCATTCGCGCGCGGCTCGAGGGCATGGATACTTCTCTCGAGCAGGCCGCCCGCGACCTTTACGCATCGCCATGGGAAGCATTTCGTTACGTCACGGTGCCGTTGCTGATGCCGGGCATCGTCGCCGGCGCCATGCTGTCGTTCGTCATTTCGATGGATGACTTCATCATCACGCTGATGGTCGGCGGGGCCGGTTCCACTACCCTGCCCGTTTATATATATTCGATGATTCGCCGGGGCCTGACGCCGGAGATCAACGCGGTATCTACCCTGTTGTTACTGGTCTCGATCGCTATCGTGACGGCATACTGGATACTGTCGAAAAAGACCGAGACCTGAACCTAACGCTGAAGGTAAACTTTGTAGTCAAAACCAATCGTACCAACAGGAGGTACCTCATATGAAACGTCTGTTAACCATTTTCGCCGCAACCGCTGCGCTACTGACCCTGGGTTCGGCCAGGGCCGAAGGCGAGTTATTCATCTACAACTGGACGGAATACACGCCGCCGGAACTCATTGAAAAATTCGAGAAAGAAACCGGCATCAAGGTCTCGGTTGACACTTACGATTCGAACGAGACTCTACTGGCTAAGCTGCAAGCCGGTGCGACCGGATACGACCTGGTCGTTCCCAGCCAGAACTTCGTGCCCATCATGATCAATGAGGGCCTGATCCAGAAAGTGGCTGTCTACGATCTGCCCAACTACAAAAACTACGAGGAAAGCTGGAAAAAACCCGAGTGGGACCCGGAGCACGAATACAGCGCACCCTGGCAATGGGGTACTACTTCTTTTGCCTACCATAACGACTATTCTGGGAAAGGTGATTCTCTGAAGGAATTTTTCGAGCCGAGCGAAGAACTCCGCGGGCGGTTAAGCGTTTTCCCAACCCCGGACGAGGTGGTCAGTCTTGCTAACATTTATCTTGGTATTCCATTTTGCTCCGAAGATCCGAAGCAAATGCAAAAAGTCCAGGACTTGCTGGTGGCTCAAAAAGAATATGTGGTTGCCTATAACAATGAAACCATGAGCGACCTGATAGCGAGTGGCGAAGCGCTCATGACCAACCACTGGAACGGATTTGCCAGACTGGGACGACTGGCTGGTGCGCCAATCAATTACGCCTACCCAAAAGAAGGTGTAGTGGGCTGGTTCGATAGCCTTGTCGTTCCGTCCAGTGCCAAAAATGTTGAAAACGCCCGGAAGTTCATGAATTTCATGATGGACCCGGTAAACATGGCCATACTCACGGAAAACCAGGGCTACGGCGATGCGATTAAAGGCACGGCACAGTATTACTCTGAAGAACTTAAATCTGCCCCGGAAGTAAATCCACCATCAGATTTGAATGTAGTATTCGCGCCAACCTGCTCTCCGAAAGCGCAGTCGCTGATCGACAAGGTCTGGACCAAGGTCATGCAGTAAAACGGCTTGAAACCAGGCCTGTGAGACCGGAGCGGCGCTTTTGATAGCGCCGCTCTTTTTTTGAATGGACCGTCCTGGAAACCCGCAACCAGGAAAATTATGACTCGCCCGGCTCGCATCCTGCCCCTGATCATATTTTCGCAATTTACCGGCACTTCGCTATGGTTCGCCGGCAACGCCGTCATCGGCGACCTGCAGCTCGCCTGGGGACTGGGCACGCAAGCGTTGGCTTATGTCACTTCCGCGGTGCAGCTCGGGTTTATCTGCGGTACTTTACTGTTTGCGATTCTCGTGATCGCCGACCGCTTTTCGCCGCGTCGGGTATTTTTCTGCTGCTCGCTTGCGGGTGCGCTGGCCAATATAGCGCTGCTGGTGGCACCACCGGGATTGGAAACCTTGCTGTTGTTGCGCTTCGCGACCGGATTCTTTCTCGCGGGCATCTACCCGGTCGGCATGAAAATCGCCGCCGGATGGTACCAGCAGGGTCTCGGTCGCGCGCTCGGTTACCTGGTCGGCGCGCTGGTCGTCGGCACCGCCTTCCCTCACCTGATCCGCAGCAGTGGCGCCGAACTGCCCTGGCAGCAGGTTATCGCCGGGGTATCGATACTGGCGCTTGGCGGCGGCTTCGCGATGCTGCTCGCGGTACCCGACGGGCCTCATCTGTCGAGCGGCTCCGCTTTCAACCCGCGAGCGCTGGGCCTGGTGTTTGGCTCGCGCCGGTTTCGCGCCTCGGCCTTCGGCTACTTCGGTCACATGTGGGAGCTGTACACCTTGTGGGCCTATATTCCGGTCCTGCTGCTGGCTTACTCGACCCACCATGAAATCTCGCTGAATGTCCCTTTCTGGTCGTTCCTGGCGATAGCAGCCGGATTTATCGGCTGCGTTATCGGTGGCGTCATCTCGAATCGCACCGGCAGCGCCCCGGTAGCGGCGATCCAGCTTGCCGTTTCCGGACTATGCTGTCTGTTATCACCGTTTTTGTTCGACGCCGCTCCGCTGACGTTCCTGGCATTCCTGCTACTGTGGGGAATTACCGTGGTGGGTGACTCACCCCAGTTTTCGGCATTGAATGCCGCCTACGCGCCGCGCGAGTACGTCGGTTCTGCACTCACCATCGTCAATTCCATCGGCTTCCTGATCACGGTGTTCAGCATTCAGCTGGCATCTTCGATGCTGCCGCTGATCGGTGCGCAATACATTTTCTGGCTGCTGCTCCCGGGCCCGATTCTTGGCCTGCTGGCATTGAGCCCGCTGCTCCGAGGCGGGACAGTCAGCTAGTCGGGAATTCCATCTCTATTGTAGGTAAAGAACACCTTGGTCACGTCCTCGTGCACGTCCCAGACAACGCGCTCGCCCTTGCGCGTAAAGATGCTGTCCCCGGGGCCGCACTCGACCGTCTCGCCGCCCACGCGGGTCAGGCTCAGGCGGCCGCTCAGGATCGTCTGTAACTCGTCGCCGAGCTCGGTGCATTCGAACGCTCCCTCGCTACAGGCCCATATTCCAACGCGATGCTGCCCCTCGTTACTGCCATGATCCAGCCGGCCCGATGCGCGTGGATTACCGCGCAATATTCGGTAATCCGAAGCCGGATTATCGAATGGCCAGGGTTCGAGATCGACGGGAACTTCATTCAAGGGATACTTTTGCATTAAACGCTCCGGAGGTATCGACAGGCAGCTGTCGTAAACAGGATTTACTCTGGGTAAAAACTATACACCCTGATGGCAAATAAATCGCGATTGGCCGGCTTTGACTGTGGTATCGTCGCGCCTGAAAAAACAACAGCAAGCGATCCAGATTTCCCTCTTGAGCACTGCCGCCACCAACAAACTGCTGTCGAGAGTTCAATAATGTCGACCTGGCACAGCACCCTGCTCGGCATTCGCACTTCCGGTGACTATTTCCTGTCGACTTTTATGTTCGGCGTCATGTTCGGGATTGCCGCCGCCGCGAGCGGTATCGAGGACTGGCAAGCGATGCTGATGAGCGCCTCGGTGTTCACCGCTTCGGGTCAATTCGCCGCACTCGAATTCTGGCAGGCGCCTTTACCGCTGGGCACGATTGCGCTATCGGTATTCCTGGTGAGCACACGCAACCTGCTGCTCGGTATGGCGATGACGCACCACTTCGACGGCCATAGCCTGCGGCGTCGCATCGCCTGGCTGTTCCTGCTAAACGACCCGGGGGTGGTCAACAGCTTTCGCCAGCAGGCGGAGGTGGATCGTCTCGGCTACGTTACCGGTTACGGCCTGTCGATGATGACAAGCTGGTTATGCTCGACCTTGCTGGGCCTGCAGACCGCAAGCCTGTTCGTGGCGCTCGACCTGGGCGCGGTCAAGTTCGCCGGACCCCTGGTGATCGCGACCATGATGATGCTGTTCTTCAAGGGCGCGAAGACGCCGCCAACGCCCTGGATCGTCTCCGGTATCGCTGCGCTGGTGATGTTCGAGCTCGGCAGCCCCAACTATCTGATCCTGCTGGGATCGGTCATGGCCGGCATGGCAACCGCGATCTGGCAGGTACGCCGCTATGCTTGAACAGCAGACGGTTCTCGCCGCGATCGCGATGATGGCGCTTATCGTCTACCTGACCCGGATTACCGGCTATTTCATCGGCCTGCAGCTGCGCCACATTCGCGGTATTCAGCCGGTGCTCGAGGCGCTGCCCGGCTGTGCTTTCATGGCGATCCTGGCACCGGCGGTACGCCAGGGAAGCCCCAGCGAGATGGTCGCCATGGCCTGCGTCATCCTGATCATGTGGCGCAGCAACAACGTGGTGCTGGCGACCGGCGTCGGCATGGCGGTATTGCTGTTCCCTGGCCTGACAGGCGACGAATCGCCAGGCCATGAAGTTACCCATGATCGCTAGCGGCACAAATCCGGCAAACATCCAGAAAGCAATGTTTTTCAGCTGGATCGGATCCGGATCCTGGTTAATGCCGAGACCATTGACGATCAGGCCGGTCAAGGCGGCGCCGAGCGCGAATCCGGTCTGTTGCGTAATGGGTAGTAACGAAGCGGTTCGGTCTTTTTCGTCGCGTGGTGCCGCCCCAACGATCCGCTTGATAATGAATCCCCACATCATCCCCATGCCGCCGTTGAGCAGAATCACCGCCAACAGCAGGGCAGTTAGCGATACCCGGGGGAAAATAAGCGCCATAGCGACCAGGCCCAGCAGCACGCTCAACCCCCCGGCTTTGATCAGGCGCGGCTCCATCTCGGGGCGCGTGCCGGAAAACAGAATAGAGGCGAAGCCCCAGGCCAGCGACTCCAGCAGGATAACAAAGCCGGCCTGCAGCGGATTGAGCCCATAGAGTTCGATCAGGATCAGCGGGCCGTAAACCACGAAAGACATGATACTGATACACAATAGAAACGTGGCCAGGATACCGTTGCCAATAGCGTGACCAAGATCGGTCATTTCGCTGGGCAGCATCCGCGCGGTCGTTGCCGAGACGTCCCGATACACGAACAAAACCAGGGCGAGACCTCCCAGCAAAACCAGCAACGGCGAGCCGAGCGGATGATAGTAGGCGGCAGATATCGAAACCAGCAGGATCGACGCGCTCAGCATCAGCAAACGGACAACGGGAATTCGTTCTGCGGTAACTGCCAGCTCCGCTCCCCTGCCGCCGAGCAGGAAGTAAACCGCGGGGATCAGCAGCAATCCCTGCGCGGCGAATGCCCAGTAGGCCAGGCGCCACTCGCCGAGGGTTGCGAACGCGCCGCCGATGACGGGTCCGCTGAAGGAAGCCATCATCCAGACGCTGGACAGAAAAGCGACGGTTCGAGGCACCAGGTGGTTGGGGAAGAATCGATCCTGGCAGACGTAGACTAGCGCTATCAGCCCTCCACCGCCGAGGCCCTGCAGCACCCGGCCAACCAACAGCAGTGCCATGTTTGGCGCCAGCGCTACGACGATACAACCACCGGTAAACACCATGGCCGCGCGAATCATGGTTTGACTCAATCCCAACCTGGCCACCAGCAGGCTGATCGACGCCGCGGCGCTGATCGAACCGGCCAGGTAGAGCGCAAAGGTCCAGCTGATGAAATCGAGGCCGCCGATTTCTTCGACGGCGCTTGGCATGGTGGTCGCGGTCAGCATCGAATTCGACGCGTGCAGCCAGAGCGCCAGTGCCATGGTCGCGAGTTTCGGCAGGTATTCACGCGAGAATAAATCCCGCCAGGAGCCATGTTGTTCGAGCGGAGCGCTCATTTTCGGATTCTTCCAATCGACCTCGACAAGAGGTCGATTCTAAACCGGTTTATGAAAGATTCCGTAATCAGAAAAGTGCAAATGGGGCAATCAGGCGCCGCCCGCGGGCAGCGCCACTCGCACGTTCCAGCCGTGCGGATCCGGCAGTTTACCGTACTGGATGCCGGTAATTTCATCGTACAAACGCTGCGTCAGTTCCCCCGGCGAGGTCGCCGCCAGTTTAAAGACCTCGCCCTGGTAGCCGATGCTGGCAACCGGGCAGAGCGCGGAAAGCCTGCACGACTTCATCGATAGCAATACGCCGCTCCTCGGCGGGCTGGCCCCAGTCCTCGAGCAGGGTCAGCACGCTGTTACGAACTACGCCCGGCAGGATAGAGCCCCCGAGCGGCGGGGTTATCACCTTGCCGCCGATCTTGAAGAAGATATTCATGGCGCCAACCTCTTCAACGTAGCGGTGTTCGTTGCCGTCGAGCCACAATACCTGGTCGAATCCCTGCTGCTTGCTTTCGAACCCGGGCAGCAGGCTCGCGGCATAGTTGGCCGCCGTCTTGGCCGCGCCCAGCCCGCCGATGCTGGCAGCGCGGGTGAAACGATCCTCCACGCGCAGGGAGACACCCTTGCCCAGGTTGGTAAAGTAGCTGCCTACCGGCGATGTCATGATCAGAAAGCGGTAACTGTTGGCGGCCCGAACCTCGAGCGTCGCCTCGGTGCCGATGATTAGTGGCCGAACGTACAGCGACTGGCCCAATTGCCTCGGAATCCAGTCCTGGTCCAGCTCGATCAGTTGCCGCGTGGCCTGGATCATGATATCGCTCAACTCGGCCGCGTCCATGATCGGAATGCACAGGCGGCGGCAGGAATCGTGCAAACGTTTTGCGTTCATGTCCGGGCGGAAAATACGCACCTCGCCATCCACCCCACGAAACGCCTTGTAACCGTCGAACACGGTTTGACCGTAGTGCAGCATCGAAACCCCGGGCTCCAGCGCGATCGGCTGGTAAGGCTGGATTTCGGGGTTTATCCATTCACCGTTCTGGTAACTCATACTGAACATATGGTCGGAGAAAATGGCGCCGAATCCGAGCTGGTCGAAATCGACCCGGGACAGGCGGCTTTGCTGGACGGCGGTAACCGGAAAATTGGATGACGGCATGAATCTCGGTCCTTCGATTGGGCGCAAAAGCTGGCAGGACAAAGCCCGGCATGGTAGCAGAACAGCTCAAGCTGCGCATCCTCCACGTCCGCCACGAATTGCAGAAGCCGATGCGGTCGCAGCGCGCATTCGAGCGAGGAAGTCGCGCGGTGGGATTATGATTTACTGGCTTCGGGGGTGGGTTCGGTCGCCTTGCCGATTTCGATTCGTCGGCGCGTACCGTTACGCTGAAACGCGTTGGTCTCTTCCGGCAGATCCTGCGCCAGCTCCTCGATGCGCAGGCGCTCGGTATGCGGCACGATGCGCCCGGCATCGCGCAGCCCCTGGTGACGCGCCCACACCGCGTACTTCTTGTTGACCTGGTGCGGCTGGTAGAGACTCATGGTATCGGGCGGAATGTCATATTCGAGCGTCAGGGCACCGGCTTCGGCGGCAGCGGCGATCAATTCCTCGCCCGCCCGGGTGCGCGCGATCAGCGCGTTGGTACCGGGGTCATCGACGCTATCGACACGATTGGGACCGCCCCCGATCCAGGTATCGGCGGCCGCGATATCGGCGGCCTCGCCGATGCCGTCGGGGCAAATCTTGCAGCGAAACGGCAAGCTCCAGGTGGTTTCGTCCTCGCCCCAGTAGTCGATGTAGTGAAACTCCTGCGCCTCGTCCCCGGTCTCGACGCGAGTCGGTCCCGGGCAACCGCGGCCGCGGTAACGCAGGCCGGTTACCCGCTCGGGGTCGATACCGACGCGCTGGTAAAAGTTTATCGTGCCCTGGGGCGTACCGAAGCCGCCGCACACCATGACCAGCATGTACCTGACCAGCTGATCGACCCGGTCATCCTGCCTGGCATAGTTGCGCAGTGCCGACACGTCGCAGGGTTTGGCGATAAACGCGAACGGCTGGCCACGATCGAGTGCAGCGCCAATATCGGTCAGCGCCGCGGCGGGGCCGTAACGCGAACCGGCGGCCTCGAAAACGTCGGCCTCGGTAAAGCTGAGCGTCGGGTCACCAAAACTGGGCTCTGCGGCCGAGGTTTTGACCTGCAGGATGAATTCGACCCTTCCGGACGTGAGCAAGTACTGGCCCAGCGCGGTTAGCACGCCACCGGTCGACCCTTCGAAGCGTATTTCGGGGTCGCCGGCCCAGGCGCGAACCATACGACGCCACGGCCCCCAGACATTGTCGTGTCGCGTATCGGGTTCGACCAGCCGCTGCGGCAGGCCTTCGATCCGGGTTCCGGGGCAAACCTCGTAAATCCGGTCGACCGTGTCATGGTCGAGCTCGCCCTCGATGACCGGATGCAGGTAACCGCTCGACGTTTTGGTCACGCGCACCCGGTCTTCGCCGGCAACGCTCTGGCACAGGCCGCAGCCGATACAAAGCCCCTGCTCGACGATGGCAAACAGGCGCTGCCCGGGCGTCAGCTTACTGGTCATGTTCGCTCGACTGCCGATATCGACTCATTCAGGCCCCGGCTTTCGACTGGTAGAGTTGACGCCGGCGGTTTTTCATCCACTCGTCGCCCCGCGCGGTACCGTCGTGGTAGGTATCGAGCCACTGGTCCCAGGGGGTTTCGAAGGTACCGTAATTGCAATCGCAGTAGCGATGATGCAACTGGTGAAAGAAATCGCCGAGTCGAAACCTCGCCCGGCTGCCCAGGTTCAGGTCTTCGTAACCGGTATGCGAGGTCGCCGCGGCAAGCGTATGAAACTGCAAAATGAAAATCGCGTGGATCGGGTGCGAGGCAACAAACAGAAACAGGAACACGTCGGTGAGCCAGATCGAATGTTCGACCGGGTGCATTGCCGGACCGGACCAGGGACCGGTGTTGCTGTTCTTGTGGTGCCAGGCGTGCACGTGCTTGTATAACAGGCGCGAATGCAACAGCCGGTGCTGGCAGTAGAAATGCAGCCCGGCCCACCACGGGATGATGAACAACAGGAAAATGAACCAGGCGGGACTATCGCTGAATTGCATCAACGGTGCGTAGCCGTTGGCATAGGCCCACATCATTATCGACTCGTAGGCGGTCCAGAACCCGACCGCGCTGGTCAAGCTCCAGAACATGTTGTCCTTGACCTGGTCGTCGAAGGTAAACTGCTTCGAGTTGCGCATCATGTCGCGCGGATCGTAGCGACTGTCGTCTCCCTGTTTCCTGAAAGTGTAGAAATAAAGGTGCAGTCCGCCGGCAACGACCAGCATCAGCAGGAAATTACGCAGCCAGATCTGCGCAATCCAGTCGAAGGCGAACTCGCGGCAACGCTCGAGCGCCGGCGAAAAATAAAACCAGGTGAACACCGCCAGGCCCAGCAGGTAAATACGTACGCTGAACGGCCCCCAGGAGGCGAGTATATAACGCAGGGTTTTACCGACTTGCGGCGGCCAGTGATAAAACGGTGCCATCTGCTGCGACAGGCCGGGTTGATAGATCCACTTACGGCGGGTTTTCGAACGGCTGGCGTGGGCTGTTTCAGTCATGATCCACCTGCCATGCTCGTATTGACTCGATCCGCGGCATATTGGGAATAAAGCATCTTTGAATCAAATCATTTTTTTCGATTAAACGCCGTTGAAAAATCGATACTCTAGATGTGTATATAGGGTGCGGCGGGCTCGCGCGACAGCTTGTTGATCAGATCGATTTCCCATTCGAGATAAGCCCGGTTGTCACGCATCAGGGCCTCGTGATCGGTATAGTCATTCGGGTCCAGATGACGATCCTCGGTGGCCGCGACGCTATCGCCCGCGCCGGTCTCGAGCCGCTCGTAGCCGGCATCGATGGTGAACGCGTACACGCGGCGCCACCCCATGCGCCGCAACCAGACCGCCGTGGTAATCGCCCGCACCCAGTCGGAGTCGATCAGCACCACGATGGAGTTGCGCACCACCAGGTAATGATCGATGTTCTGCAGCAACTGCCCGCCCGGCACATTTATCGATCCCGGGATATGTCCGATCTCGTATTCTTCCCAACCGCGCACGTCGATCAGGTAGCGGCTGCGCTGCTCGCGCACGGCAACCGAGTCGAGGCGATCGATATGCCAGCGCTCAGCCATCCGATCGGTGATGGCCCGCGTCAGGATCAGCGATTTGCTGTCGGGCTCGGGCAGTATTTCGCGATTGCCGGTTTCGAGCTCGAGCCCTTCGAACTGCCAGGCCATGGTGCCGTTTTCGAGCGCATGCACGTTGCTACAACCGGCGTCGATCAGCGTTTGCGCGCCGATGATGCTGCGCGTGCGACCGCCGCAATGTACCACGATTTCGGTATTCTCGTTGATAATCGGTAACACCCGGTAGATCAGCTCGGCAACCGGGCACAGAACCGCCCCCGGGATGCAGTAACTCTCGTGCTCCTCGGCGGTACGCGAATCGATCAGCAGCAGCGGTTCGCCGCGCCGCTGGCGATCATGCAGTTCGGCCGCCGTCATTGCCGGAGTACTGCAGGAACTTTCGACGAATTCACCGAAAGCCTTGCCCGGCACGCTGCTGCCGGTAAACACCGTACCTCCGGCCGCTTCCCAGCCGGCGACCCCGCCGTGCAGAATCAACACATTTTGATATCCGAGGGATGTCAGCAGTTGCGCCGCGCGCTCGGCCTCGCCGCCACCGTCATCACATAGTATGCAAGGCGCCTGCAAATGCGGGACGGCGCGTTTGATTCGAGCTTCGAGATCGCTCAACGGCAGGTTGGACGCGGCCAGCAAGTGGCCACCGGCGAAGGACGATGCGTCGCGCGGATCGATTACCGCAAATTCCGAATCATCGCCAAACAGCGCACGAAATGAATCGGTAGAGATAAACTCTGTCATTCCCCCTCCTGGTGCCATTGCAGCCCGCAGCCTGCCGTCGGTCTGGCGACAAGTAAAACATCTAGTGTCGTTCCCGCGCAAGCAGGAATCCCCCTATCCTGTCTTTAGCCACGGCATCCACCATCGGCGCATGCTTCTCAAAAATTTCGTGACTCGCAGTTTTGCATTGCATACCATCGTTGCGATGAAAAACTCGGAGCAGTAATGACAGTTCCAGGCAAAATGCGGGCCGTAGTGCTGACCGGCCACGGCGGCCTCGACAAACTGGAGTACCGCGAAGACTGGCCAACGCCGGTGCCGCGCCCTGGCGAAGTTCTGGTGAAAGTCGGGGCCTGCGGGCTTAACAATACAGATATCAATACTCGTACCGCGTGGTACTCGAAATCGGTGACCGAAGGCATCACCGATGCCGGCGGCAAGGGCGGCTTCGAGTTCGCCGACGCCGACAGCGGCAGCTGGGGCAGTGCCTCGATCGAATTTCCACGCATCCAGGGAGCCGATGTGGCCGGGCGAATTGCCGCCGTCGGGCCGGGAGTTGACGCATCCCGTGTCGGTGAGCGAGTGTTAATCGATCCCTGGATTCTGGCTAGCGGCAACTGGCTCGACGCCTCGCGTTCACAGTATTTTGGCTCGGAATGCGATGGCGGTTACGCGGATTACACCAGGATACGCAGTGAAAATGCGATTCGTATCGAAACCTCGCAGACCGACGCGCAGCTGGCGACCTACCCCTGCGCCTATACCACCGCGGAAAACCTGACGGCACGGGCCGGGCTAAGGCCCGGAGAAACGGTCGTCATCAACGGCGCATCCGGTGGGGTCGGTTCCGCCGCGATACAGCTCTGCCGCCTGCGCGGTGCGCGCGTCATCGCGATTGCATCGGCGTCGAAGGCGGATCTACTGCGGCAGCTAGGGGCGGACCAGGTCATCGATCGCAACACGCCCGACCTGGAGCAGGCCATCCGCGACGCCGCGGGCGGAGCGGTCGAGGTCGTGCTCGACGTGGTTGGCGGCAACTCGTTCATGCCGCTGATCAACGCGCTGCGCCAGGGTGGCCGCTATTCGAGCTCGGGAGCGATCGCCGGACCGCTGGTCGAGTTCGACCTGCGCCAACTGGTATACAAGGATCTGCATTTGACCGGCGCCACCATCGTGCCGCCGGGCACGATGCTGCGCCTGGTGCGGCTAATCGAGCAGGATTTGCTGCAGCCGCTGTTGGCGCACTCCTTCCCGCTGAAGGACCTCGGAAAGGCACAGGAAATCTTCATGCAGAAGCAACACGTCGGCAATATCGTGATCGAGGCCTGAAACTTATTCACATGAACCTTCAGCAAACCTCTACTGCCTGGCGACCGGTGCAATCGAATCCGATCCTGCGATTAGCCGTCATCGAGGTGCCGGGCAGGCAACCAGGAGCGAGCTGACTTGGAGCAATTTGCCGCAATCGACCTGGGATCGAACAGTTTTCACATGAAGGTGGCGCACGCGGAGGAGCATGGGATCACCGTGATCGACCGTGAGCGCGACATGGTGCGACTGGCGGCCGGGCTCGACGCCAGCGGCCTGTTGACACCCGAGGCCAGCGAACGTGCGCTCGGCTGCCTGGCGCGCTTCGGAGAACGCCTGCGCGGGCTGAAACCGGATAACGTGCGCATCGTCGGTACCAATGCGCTGCGCAAGGCGAAGAATTCGCGCGAGTTCATCGCCAAAGCGGAGCAAGCCCTCGGATTTTCGATCGAAATCATTTCCGGCATCGAGGAGGCCCGCCTGGTATATCTCGGCGCCGCGCAATCCCTGCAGGGCGATCGCGGTCGCCGCCTGGTGGTCGATATCGGCGGCGGCAGTACCGAGATCATCGTTGCCGACAAGAGCGACCCGGTGTTCCTCGAAAGTCTCTACATGGGCTGTGTCAGTAGCAGCGAAAAATTCTTTCCCAACGGCGAAATCAATCGCCTGCGCATGCGGCGTGCCATCCTGAGCGCACACCTGGAGCTGGAACCTCATATCGCGGCCCTGAAGGCACTATCGGCGAAAGACATAATCGGCACTTCGGGCACAGCACGTGCGATCAATAACGTGATCATGGAGAACGGCTGGAGCGATACCGGAATCACCCGCAAGGGCCTGAAAAAACTGGTCAAGAAAATCGTCAAGGCGGGGCACAGCGACAATCTGAAACTTAGCGGACTGAGCGAGGAGCGCCGCCCGGTTTTCGCCGGCGGCGTCGCGGTGATGATGGGAATTTTCAAGGCGCTGGATCTCGAGTTCATGCGCGTCTCGGAAGGCTCGTTACGCGAGGGCGTGTTGCACGATCTGATCGGTCGCGTGCTGTACGAGGATCGTCGCGCCGTCACCGTGCTGGAGTTGATGAAGCGGCATCACATAGACATGGAACACGGCAGGCGCGTCCGCCAGACCACACTTACCCTGTTCGACCAGGTCAAGCAGAAGGGACTGCTGCAGCGCGAACGTCGACTGCTCGGCTGGGCCGCGCAGCTGCACGAGATCGGACTGATGATCGCGCATAACCAGCACCACCGGCACGGCGGCTACGTGCTGCAAAATATGGATCTCCCCGGATTTTCGCGCCAGGAACAGGGCGCATTGTCGATCATGGTGCGACTGCACCGGCGCCGCTATCATCCCGACCTGATCGAGGGCAGCGTCTACGTGCGCTCCGAGGCGCTAAGCCTGATGACGCGCCTGCTGCGTCTCGCGGTGCTGTTCAATCGCGGGCGCACCCCGATCGAGTTACCGACGATCCATGTTCATGTAGACGAAACGCAGGTCATGACGCTGGGCATTCCGCAGCTATGGCTCGAGGATCATCCGCTGACCGCTGCGGACCTTGATCAGGAAGTCGAACTGCTCCGGGTGGCGGGACTCGAACTGAGAATTTCCAGGAGTTGAAAACCGCAACCGCCATGCGTACGCTGCTGCAGGCGGTGGCGATCATGGCCAGCGGCAAACTCCTGTTCGCGGTTCAGGACGTAATCATCAAGGAGATGAGCGGCGCTTACCCGATCCACCAAATCATGATGATACGCGGGCTGGTCGCTATCGTTTTGTTACTAGTACTGATTCATTTCAGCATCCGCCTCTCGAGCTTGAGGCTGCACCATCCCGGGTACCACGTACTGCGGGGACTGCTGATGTTCATCGCATTCATGGCTTTTTATACCGCCCTGGCAGAGATTTCGCTCACCATGGCGACCGCGCTGTTTTTTACCGCGCCCTTTTTTATCACTCTACTGTCGATCCCGCTGCTCGGCGAACGCGTCGGTCTACGGCGCTTCGTCAGCATCCTTATCGGATTCATCGGCGTATTGGTCGTGTTGCGTCCCGCTACCGAACAGTTCAGCCTGGTCGCCCTGCTACCGATAATGGCGGCCTTTTTCTACGCCTTGTGCCAGGTGCTGGTGCGCTATGCGCGCATGACCGCGCCGGCGTCGGTTATGTCGCTCTACGCCAGCATTGCGTTCGCGCTGCTGGCGCCTATCATGGGATGGTTACTGTCCGGAGCAGATCCGCTACAGGCGGCTACGCCGAGCGAAAAAACCATGCTACTGCCGTGGTCGACGCCGAACCCGCTCGACATGATGTTGCTGACTTTCACCGGGCTGACCAGCGCACTCGGCTTCATGTTCATGAGTTACGCCTATAAGAATGCCCAGGCATCACGGCTGGCGCCATTCGAGTATGTGATGATCATCTGGGTGACGGTGCTGAGTTACCTGGTATGGACGGAAATACCGGACCTGGCCACCATGAGCGGTATCGCCATCATCGTTCTATCGGGCATTTACGTCCTGCGACGCGAAGAGAAATCTGGCGAAAAACCGATTGCCTACACCGGCCTGACCAGGCGCTAACGCGACTGGCGCGCTACGGGCCGCCAAAACCATTTGCTCGCGACGGTAGAAAATATCGCGCGGGCATTTATGCGCGCGCAAATCGCCCGCGAGCGGGGTGTCCACGCCGGATAGATCGAGTAAGGGGGTATACTGTCCCCGGTTTTTTTAAATCGGGCAGACCAGGTTACCGAGCTTTTCGGTGAGCTTCATGTTCTCGGAGTAATCTACCGGGCAGTCGATCAACACCACGGTGTCATCGGCAATCGCCTGCTTCAGGGTCGGCAACAGGTCATCGGCCGCTTCGACCCGGTACCCTTTCGCGCCGAAACTTTCCGCGTACTTGACGAAATCGGGGTTATTGAACTCGATCTGCGTGTCGCGTGAAAAGCGGCGGTCCTGGTGCCACTTGATCAAACCATACTTGCTATCGTTCCACACCAGGACGACGATCGCGACGCCGATCCGCAGCGCGGTCTCGATTTCCTGCGAGTTCATCAGGAAGCCGGCATCGCCGGTTACGGTCACGGCGGTGCGATCGGGGAAGGCCAGCTTGGCCGCGATCGCGCCCGGCAGCCCAATGCCCATCGAGGCGAAACCATTCGAGATGATGCAGGTGTTGGGACGCTCCGCCTGGTACATGCGTGCCATCCACATCTTGTGTGCCCCGACGTCGGACACGACGATATCATCGAGTTGCAGAGCTTCGCGCAAATCGAGAATGATGCGTTGCGGCGCCATCGGAAACGCGGCATCGTCCGCGTGCGCGTTCAGTTCCTCGACGATGGTTTCACGCAGCGCCCGCGCCTTCGACTCCGGCTGCGGCGACGCCTGCGCCGCAATCGCGTCGAGCCCGGCGCCAATGTCGCCGACCACGCCGCATTCGAGCATGTAATGCTCGTCCACTTCGGCAGGGCTCATATCGATGTGGATGATCTTTTGAGTCTTTTCCTGGTTCCACAGGTGCGGGTGGTATTCGATCATGTCGTAGCCGATACAAATCACGACGTCGGCGCGATCGAAACCGCAGGCGACATAATCATGCGCCTGCAATCCGACAGTTCCCAGCGATAGCTCGTGCGAAAACGGAATGCTGCCCTTGGCCATGAAGGTGGTGGCCACCGGGATGTTGAGCTTTTCCGCAAACTCGACCAGCGCCCGGTTGGCGTCGGCGCGCACCACGCCGTTGCCCGCCATGATCAACGGATAACTGGCGCCGGAAATGATTTCGGCCGCCTGGGCAATCTTGTCGGCCGGCGGCACCGGGGGTTTCGCGCTCTGCACCTTGAGCGGCTGCTTGCCGTCGACCGGCATCGCCGCGACGTTTTCCGGGAAGTCGATAAAGCTGCCGCCCGGTTTCTCGGCCTGCGCGGCCTTGAACGCCTTGCGCACGATCTCGCCGACGATTTCGGGCTCACGAATCTGCACGCTGTATTTCGAAATCGGCGCGAACAGGTTGACCAGGTCGAGCACCTGGTGACTCTCCTTGTGCATGCGCGTGGTTGCGCCCTGCCCGGCGATGCCGACGATCGGCGCACGGTCCATGTTGGCATCGGCGAAACCGGTAACGAGATTGGTCGCCCCCGGCCCCAGCGTCGCCAGGCAAACGCCGGCCTTGCCGGTCAGGCGCCCGTATACGTCGGCCATGAAGGCCGCACCCTGCTCGTGCCGCGTGGTAATGAACTTGATCGGGCTGCCGATCATCGAATCCATGACGTCCAGATTTTCTTCACCGGGAATTCCGAAGACATATTCGACGCCTTCGTTTTCGAGGCATTTAACAAACAGATCGCTGTAAATTACGACGAGCGCAATGATGCCGATGAAAAATCCGAGCACCAGTATCGTCGCGGCGATCGACAGAAAGCCAGACACGAATGCATTGACGATATCGCCCAGGAAAGGCAGTTCCATGTGAAATCCCCCGTTTTGTTTTTGTATCTATCGATCTGCATCTTAATAAATTAAACCGATTATTGGTTTATTATTCTTTGGTTTCAGAAAAAAACTCCTAGTTTTCGAGCAAAAATGGCACAATCGCATCCCGCTTGACCAACAACACAAATCAAACAAATTAGGAGACATCATGGAAAATATCACTAACTGGATATCGGAGCACGGCGTCGACTGGGGCATCCAGATCGCGATCGCGATCGCGATTTTCATCGTCGGTAAGATCATTGCACGCATGATCAGCAACCTCGTCGAGAAGGGCCTGACCCGGGCCGGCACGGACAAGATCCTGGTCGGATTCCTCGGCAATATGTCCTACGGAATTCTACTGATCGCCGTGGTGCTCGCGGCGGTGGACTCGCTCGGGGTCAACGTCACCTCGTTGATGGCAATACTCGGTGCCGCCGGCCTCGCGGTCGGCCTGGCGCTGAAAGACTCGCTCGGCAACTTCGCTGCCGGCGTCATGATCATTATCTTCCGTCCGTTCAAGATTGGGGACTTCATTACCGCGGGCGGGGTCTCGGGCGTAGTCGACGAAATCGGCCTGTTTGCAACCCTGATGCACACCGGCGACAACCAGCGCATGATCGTGCCGAACTCGGGGATCATCGGCGGCAACATCACCAACACCAGCGCGTTGCCCACACGCCGTATCGACCTGGTCTTCGGCATCGGTTACGACGACAACATCGGCCAGGCGCGTGACATCATCATGGCGGTGATGGAAGCCGACGAGCGAATCCTCACCGACCCGGCCCCGGCAGTTGCGGTTGGCGAACTTGCGGACAGCAGCGTTAACCTGAACGTGCGTCCCTGGGTTAACTCCGGAGACTACTGGCCGGTGCGAGCCGATTTGCTCGAGATCATCAAGGTCAAGTTCGACGAAGCGGGCATCAGCATTCCCTACCCGCAGCAGGACGTTTACATGCACGAGATCAAGGCCGCAGGCTAGGTCTTGTTACAACCGCGGCAGCTTCTTCAGGCTGCCGCGGCTGCTTCCAGCGCAACCCCATCTATCGTGATGCGATGCATCAGGCGGCGTTCGCCATGGTAGTCGTTGAGCGCGCAGTGATGCGTGGCGCGATTGTCCCAGATCGCCATCGATCCCTTGCGCCAGTGAAAGCGGCAGGTGAATTCATTTTGCGTGGCATGAGCGTAGAGGTAATCGAGTAGCGGCTGCGATTCCGCCTGGGCCCAGCCGTCGAATCTGACGGTAAAATCCCCGTTCACGTAAAGCGCCGGCCGACCCGATAACGGGTGCCGGATCACCACCGGATGAATAGCGTCCTGGGTGGCGGCCTCGGTATTGCCCAGCCGACCACCGAGATCGTCGAGATCGGTCTCTACGTAAGCGGCCTCACCGAACGCATGCCGGCTGGAATGCACCGCATTCATCGTCGACAGCATTTTCTTGAGCCCGTCCGACAGCGCATCATAGGCGGAGTACATGCTGGCGAACAGCGTATCGCCGCCAACGCTCGGCACTTCGCGCGCATACAGGATCGAACCCATCGCCGGAACCTGGTCGTAGGAATGATCGGTATGCCAGCTGGAACCGATATTCGCCTTCTGGTCGGCTTCCTTGCGCACCTCGGCGATCATCGGGTGGGTCGCGACCGCCTGGAAGAAACGATTGACGTTGATATCGCCCCAGCGGCGCGCAAACTCGATGTGCTGATCCGGGGTAATATCCTGCTCGCGCAGGAAAATCACGCCGTAATCGACGTAGGCCTGGCGTAGTTCGGCAAACTGTTCCTCATCGACGCCCGCAGCGATGTCGACGCCGCTAATCTCGGCGCCAAGGGCGGGGCTCACCGGGCTGGCTGTAATGGTTTTAAAGTCGGTGCTCATTAGCGTCGAGTTTACGCGTCCGGATTCATGGTTTCAAACGATGCGGCGGGCCCTGATCACCCGCCACGAGGGATGACCTCGGCGCCTGCGGCCTCCGGCTCTTCATCGACCAGGTACTCGGGAAAGCCCGGCGCGCGCAGATCTTCACCGCAGGCATCCTCGAGGCGCTTGACCACCATCGACGACCATGCCCTGGGGCCGTACCTGGCGAGTCCATCGCGCATGATCTGTACCGCGAGCGGCGACATTTCCAGCGGCACCTCGTATTTTTTGCCTAGATCGTCGAACAGCGTCAGGTCCTTGACCTCGTGATCCATGGTGAAATTGATGTTGTAGCTGCCGTTCAATATCAACTGGCCCTCGGTTTCAT
>JAACFA010000095.1 GCA_009937625.1 Gammaproteobacteria bacterium
GGTATAGGCCATGGTAAAGCTCGCCGACTCGCCGGCCAGCACGATGTCGCCGACCATTGCGATGCTGAACCCGGCGCCCGCGGCAACGCCATTGACCGCCACGATCAGCGCCGCCTGCATGCGCGACAGGATCGAAATCGCGCTGTGCAGGTCATCCGCCAGCGATTTGATCGCGTCACCCACAGCGTCGCCCTGCGACAGCATCTGCTTGATATCGCCGCCGGCGCAAAAAAAACGCCCGCTGGCGCTCAATATCACGGCCTTCAGTTCGGGATCGCCGTCGCAGAGCCTTGCCGCCTGCTTCAGCTCGCTCGCCATCAGCGTGTCGAGCCCGTTGGCGGCATCCGGGCGATTCAGTTCGATTTTCGCGATTGCGCCCTGCTTTTCAAATTTGATGTGTTCGAAACTATTCATTTACGGCTTGCCCGGATCTGTTTAAACGCAGTATAACGATTCAGCCAAACATGCAGAATACATTTTCCGACGCAACCCTTGTTAAAGGAGAACACAATGAGCGCATTCCTGATCGTCGACACGCTGATCGAAAATCCCGAGGCTTACGCGGAATACAAGAAACTGGCCAAACCCATCGCGGAGAAATATGGCGGCACTTACCGCGCTCGTGGCGGCGCTATGGATGTGCGCGAGACCGATTTATGGACCCCGACCCGGATGGTGATCATCGAATTCCCCGACATGGACGCGGCCCGGGCTTTCGTCGACTCGAAAGAATACGCACCGGTGAAACCGATGCGCCGCGACAATGCGCAATGTACGCTACTGATTCTCGATGGGGCTTAAACGACTACCAGCGCCAAACGATCAGGCCCGTTTAGCATAAACGGCGGCAATAGCGAGGTCGAAGGCGTCGACCGCTTCCGATTCACGGTCGCTGATGCTGGTATCGCGCCGGTCGACCTCGTTGGTCTCCGACTTGTTCCACAGGATTTCGCAGGCGGAGTTAAACGCGTCGACAATCTCGACATAGGTGTTGGTCGGCGACAGCAGCGTATTCAGGAAGCTCATGATGATAGATAGCACGATGCCGAGTATCGAGGTGGACAGCGCAAACGAAATCTTGATCAGGAAGTTGTCGATGACCACCTTGCTGGCTTCGGCGTTGGTGATATCCATCGCGGTCAGTTCCGGCAAGGCCTTCATGATACCGAGGAAAGTACCGAAGATGCCGGCGACGATGAAAATACTGGGCAGGATATTGAGTACGTCGTTCGTCCGGCTCAGGGAGAAAACACCGAGCACCCGGTTAAAGATCGGGTTCGAGCCGAACACGCTGTTCGAGATCTCGTGGAAATCCGGCTGGTGACCGCTGGTCTTGCTGAGATAGCGTATGTGCTGCAGGAAATCGTCGATCAGACGGATAATGCCGTCCTGAATCAGAAACACGCGGTCGCCGACGGTCATGATGTGATCCTCGTTGCGGCGCTTGTATCGCTGGCGTAACTCGAAAGTTTCGAAGTAGGTCCTGGTCAGCGCCCTTTTGACATGGTTATAAAACGAACCATGCGGGTCCGGGTTTGCCATGATGTCCTGGTGCACGCGCTTGCAGTACTCCTTGACGAAGCGCTTTTGCCGGTGAATCGTCACGGTAATCAACAGTCGCGCTATCACCGCGAGAATAAACGCGCCGAGCAGTAACGGCATCAGGTAGTCGGTGGCATAGGCCACGACCAGGTTGATCATATCAACGATAGTTTCGTTCATTAGCTATTCTCTTTTTCCTTCAGGTCAAACTTGATGATGACTCGCTGCGAACCAAAACAGTCATAAAGTTTGCAGAATTCTTCGCGTGACAGGTTACCGGTATCATCCGGGTTAACCTCTTCGGTAAAAAAGCTGCGGCCGGTGACCTTGATCAGCGGCAGCATGGTTTCCTGGTGTTCGAACTTGAGCGTCCTGGGATTGAACGCGTACTTGAAGATCGACCTGGCACGCTCGTAACTGAGATCGAGGTTGTAGTTCACCGCGCGGCGATTCGCAGTGTCCAATGACCTTGGATTAACCGGCTTACCGCCGAAGGTCGGCGAGGCGAAACCAATAATTTCTACCGCAGAAATTTTTCCGCTACCGATATCGCGGCCAAACAGACTGTCCGCGTAAACCGGCATCGCATCCCGGATGATTTCTCTCATGCCAGGCTTCAGTTCGGCGCTGTCGGTATCGAAGTACTCCTCGCCAAAATCGAGTATCACGTCGCCGGTGCCGCTGTCGACATCCGCCTTAATACCCGCCTGTTCGAATCCCTCCTTGATACGCTGCGCTACATCCTGGCGGTCCCTGGCCAGCTCCAGCACTTTTTGTAGCTCTTCCGACGTAGCGGCCAGATCGGATTCAGCCTTGCCAAGATCTTCGGCCGCGTCCGCCAGTTTGGCCTGCGCTTCGGCCAGATCGGATTCGAGCGCTGCGATCTTGCCGGCATTGCCTTCGTAGTCATCCTTGAGCGCCTGGTACTGGTCACCGAGATCCTTGAGCCGGCCCTCGTAGTCATCCTTGAGCCCTTGCATCTCCTCTTTGCCCGCGGCGATTTCGTCCTGCAGCGACGCGAGCTCGCCGAGCTTGTCCTGGTAAGTGCCCTGCAGATCCTCGTACCTGTCACCGAGGTCCTGCAACTGCCCCTCGTAGTCATCCTTGAGACCCTGCATCTCTTCTCGACCGGCGGCGATTTCGTCCTGCAGCGACGCGAGTTCACCTAACTTTTCTTCGAAATCGCCCTGCAAATCCTGGTATTTCCTGTCCAGTCCGGCGAGCTGATCGGCGGCGGCCTTTTCCAGCGCGGCTTTTTCCGCCGCCTGGTCGGCCAGTTGCTTTTCGAGGCGCCCACGTTCGGCCTCGCGTTGGCCCTCGAGGTCCTCGATGTCCGCCAGCTTCTGGTCGTACTCGCCCTGCAAACCCTCATACTTGTTTTCCATTGCCTCGATTTCCTCGGCCGAGGCATTCTTCAGCGCTTCCTTATCAGCGGCCTGCTGATTCAACTGCTCAGCCAGCGCGGCCAGTTCTTCACGGCTCTGGCCTTCGAGCGACTCGAGTTCACCCAGTTTCTTTTCGTAATCCCCCTGCAGGCTGCGGTACTGCTCCTCGAGACTGGCGAGCTGTTTGGCGCTGGCCTGCTGCAACGCTTCCTTTTCCGCGGCCTCCTGCGCCAGCTGCTGCTCCATCGCGCCCAACTCCGATTGACTCTGCCCCTGCTGCTGCGCCAGTTCTTCGATACGGCCCTGCAGCTCCTGCGATTGCTGCGCCAGCGTGGCCTCGAGCTGCGATTTTTCCGCGGCTTCCTGGGCCAGCTGCTGTTCGAGCGACTGCAGTTCGGACTGGCTCTGCCCCTGCTGTTCGGTCAATTCCTCGATACGGCCCTGCAGGTTGCCGGTTTGCGTCACCAGCGAAGCCTGCAGCGCGGACTTTGCCGCGGCCTCCTGGGCCAGGGTTTGCTCCAGCGCGGCCAGTTGTATCTGCGTCTGGTTCTGCTCCGCGGTGAGCTCGGAAATCTTACCCTCGAGGAATTCGGTTTGCGTGACCAGGGTTGCCTCGAGGGCTTCTTTTTCAGCGGCGCGCTGCTCCAGTTCCTGCTGCAGCGTTGCCAGCCTGGTCTGGTTCTTGCCGTATTCCTGGGCCAGGTCCTGCAGCTGATTCTGTAAATTCTGGGTTTGCTGCGAATACTCCTCTTCCAGCGCGGCCTTTTGCTCGGTCTCTTCCTGGATCTGACCTTCCAGCGAGGCGAGAGTACTCAGGCTCTGGTCATGCTCTGCCTTGAGCGCCTCGAACTTCTGTTCCAGCCGTTTTGCCTGCTCGCCGTGCAATTTTTCCAGCTTCGCTTTTTCTTCCGCCTCTTTTTCCAGGGTTTCGGCCAGGGTAACTACCTGACTTTGGCCCCGCTCCTGTTGCGCCTTCAATTCCTTGAATTTATCTTCCAGCTGCTTGGCCTCGGCCGCATGCGCCTTGCGCAGGGCCTCCTTCTCCACGGCCTCGGTTCTGATGTACTGCTCCAGCGATGCCAGGCGGGACTGCTTTTCTTCGTAGCTGGCCTTGAGCGATTCGAATTTCTGTTCATGCTGCTCGGATTCCGCCGCGAAACGCTTTTGCACCTCGGCCAGCTCGGCTTCTTCCTGCTGTAATTGTTGCTGCAAAGATTCCAGGTCGGCGCTGCGTTCGGCGATGGTTTGCTGCAGTTCCTGGTTTTCCTGTTTTTGCGAAGTCATGGCCTCGGCCGCCTCGACCTTGGCCACTGTGTTGGCGTTCATCATCGCGACGATCATCTGCTGGTACTGGTTCAGTGAAGATTCGCGCTCCGCCTGCTGCTGGGCCTGCTGCGTCAATTTCTTTTTCTTGGCCGAGGCCTCGTCCTCCAGCAGCGCAATCTGGTCGATGATCTCCTCGTAGATCTTTTTTTCCATCGCGTTGGTGCGCTCGGTCAAGTACTGGTCCTTGATCGTCTCGTATATCTCAAGTTCCTGTTTGACTTCCTGGATTTCAGCGTGGGAGGTTACCGATATCATGCCGGTGCGCAGGCTGGCCACCATGTACATCAGCAAAAAGATGAAAGCGAGCACCATAAAGAGATCGCTGTACGAAGCCCACTGGGTTCCGCTGGCGTGTTGACGTGCTCGAATTTCTTTATAGTCGAAGCTCACGACCGATCCCTGAAACGATTAAAAATAATGCTACCCGAGAATTCTAAAGCAAATCGAGGTGCTGTCGTTTGAACTAGATATCATTTTTCCTATCCCGTTTACACCGATTTTAGTGCAAAAGCCAACAGTTTGAAGGCTATGTTGCAATCGCTAATACAGGCAGTCGGCGGTATTGGCGCTTTCCTGCTCGGAATGATGGTCATGACCGACGGCCTGAAAGCCCTGACCGGCGCTCGCATAAGCCAGTGGCTGGCGGACGCCACCCGCAGTCCCTGGAGCGGTGCGACCACCGGTGCCATCAGCACCGCCATCCTGCAATCCTCGAGCGCTACCACGGTGGCCGCGGATGTGCCGCAGTCAGGTATCAGCGGCAGCAGAGCCAACCGGGGCCAGTACCAGCTGCCGAATTTCCGCGGTATGCAGGTGGTCGAGCTCGCGATGCGACGCCGCAGCTTGCCGGGCGAAGGCGGTTTGCAGAATCTGTAGCGCGTCGCCGTGAGATACCAGCAGTACCGACAGGCCGGCAAACTGATTCTCCAGTTCGACGATCACCGAGGTCACTCGTCGCATGACCTGGTTGACGCTCTCGACACCGCGCCATCTGCTATCCGGATCAATAGCGTCCGCGCGCCATATCTCGGTGTAGCTACTGTCCGAAAGTAATTCGAACTCGCCGAAATCACGCTCGCGCAGACGTGCTTCCAGCGCGACCGGTTTCGCACAGCCCAGTATCGAATGCGCGATCCCGGCCGATTCGTGCGCACGCTGGAAATCGGAACTGACGATAAGCGCCGCCGCGTCGAGTTCGGATTGGCGCTGCAGGCTTTGCTGTACCTGGGCGCGGCCCAAGTCGCTCAGGCCGTAGCCCGAGCAACCGTTTTCAGGATGACTGACGATAATGCCCTGCGCGTTGGCGAGGCTATGACCATGACGCATGATGAAATAACGGTTGGCAAGACGATCGATTTCAAGCAGGTGGTTCAAGGCTTTTTCCAAGCGTTACCGTAGATATTGCTCGCGCTCGTCTCGAACCTGGCCGGATCTAGCCTGACGCGGTCGAAGTCGCGTCGGTTGCATCGGTCGAATCGAAGCATGATAATGATGCCGCACTGGCGGTTAAACCAGGAAACACAAAACACGATAATAACGCCAACCGTCTTTTCAAAACTGGAGGATTATAATGCTTACAACCACATCGATATACCGCAAACTGTTCGGGTTTGCCTTTCTGCTGCTTTTTGCGAGCGCTGCCATGGCCGAAGACTGCTACCGCGGCACACTGGACAAGCAGTACTGCGACCGTAACCGTGACCTGGTGGCCGACCTGCCACTGGACCCGAAAGAATGGGTTAACCCGGATACCATAATATTTTCCTATACCCCGGTCGAAGACCCGGCGATTTACGCCAAGGTTTGGGATGGCTTTATCAAGCATATGTCCGAAGTGACCGGCAAGAAAGTCGTGTTTTTCCCGGTACAATCCTACGCCGCCCAATATGAAGCCATGCGTTCCGGTCGCCTGCACATTGCCGGCGTCAACACCGGCGGCAACCCGGTCGCGGTTTCCTGCGCCGGCCTGGTGCCGTTCGCGATGATGGCATCGAAGGATGGTTCCTACGGCTACGAAATGGAGATCATCGTGCCCAAGGGCAGCGATATCAAATCGCCCGCAGATATCAAGGGCCGTACCCTGGCATTGACGTCGCCCACTTCCAACTCGGGTAACAAGGCGCCCTCGGCCCTGCTCAAGTCCGAATTCGGCCTGGTCAAGGACGTCGATTTCAAGACCGTCTTTTCCGGCAAGCACGACAACTCGGTACTTGGCATCGCCAACAAGGACTACGAGGTTGCCGCGATCGCCAACTCGGTGATGGGCCGCATGCTCGATCGCAAGGTAGTTACCCCAGACCAGATTACCTCGATCTACAAATCAGCCACCTTCCCGACCACCGGTTACGGCCACGCGCACAATCTCCATCCGGAAGTCGCGGCCAAGATCAAGCAGGCCTTTTTCACCTTCGAATGGGAAGGCTCGGACCTGCAGAAGGAATTCAAGAAAGAAGGCCGGTTTGTCGGTATTCACCACAAGTCCGACTGGGACGTCATCCGCAAGATCGACACAGCCAACGGTGTCAGCTACGACTGCAAGTAGCAGCTCGAGTCATGCCTGGAGATGAGCCGCGATACCGCATCGTGGCTCATCCACTAATCTGCCGAGGCTACGGGCAGGTTTAAGCATTACAACATCGGATATAACAAATGCTTCGTATCGAACATCTTGATAAGAAATACAAAACCGGGGATCGCGCGCTCAAGGACGTTAACCTCGAAGTCCCCAAGGGCCAGGTAATGGCGCTAATCGGCCCCTCCGGCGCCGGTAAAAGCACCCTGATCCGCTGCGTCAACCGGCTGGTCGAGCCCACCTCCGGCAGAATATTTCTCGGCGATCTCGAACTGGCCCACCTGGGTGCCACCGATTTGCGTCGCGCGCGCACGCGCATGGGGATGATTTTTCAGGAATACGCGCTGGTGGAGCGTTTGAGCGTCATGGAAAACGTACTTTCCGGACGCCTCGGTTACGTGGGCTTCTGGCGCAGTTTTTTTCGCAAGTTTCCGCAATCCGACATCGATGAAGCCTTCAACCTGCTGGAGCGGGTCGGGCTGGATCATATGGCGGACAAGCGCGCCGACGAATTGTCCGGCGGACAGCGCCAGCGCGTCGGCATCTGCCGCGCCCTGATCCAGAATCCGGACCTGCTGCTGGTTGACGAACCCACCGCCAGCCTCGATCCGAAAACCTCACGCCAGATCATGCGCCTGATCTGCGAGCTGTGTGAAGAACGCCAGCTGGCCGCGATCATCAATATTCACGACGTGCTGCTGGCGCAAATGTTTGCGCGGCGTATCGTCGGCCTGCAGCTCGGCAGCATCGTCTACGACGGGCCGCCAGAGAATCTCAACCCGGACGTATTGACGCAAATCTACGGCGAAGAAGACTGGGAGGCCACGATCGAGAAGGTCAAGGAAGAGGACGAGGAACTCGATACCGCGGCGTTGCTCAATATCGCCAAGGTGCACCCGCCGTCATGAGTCAAGGCGCCTCGATTCGACGCTGGAAGCGCCCGCCATTCATCCAGAATCCCACGCTGCGCTGGGGCTTGTGGGTAGGTGCCGCAATTTACCTGTCAGTTGCCTTCGGTACCATGGAGATCAACTGGGACCGGGTCGCCGAGGGCGTAGTCCGCGGTGAGCGTTTCCTGGCCGCATTCTTTCCCCCGGATTTCGTAACGCGCTGGGACTCGATCCAGGACGGCATTCTCGAAAGCCTGTGGATGACGATCACCTCGACCGTGATCGGCATCATCCTGTCGGTCCCGGTCGGGCTCGGCGCCGCCCGTAATCTGGCTTACAAGCCGGTTTACCTGTTCTGCCGCGGCATTCTTGCGGTGTCGCGCACCTTTCCCGAGATCATCCTCGCAATCTTTTTCGTCAAACTGTTCGGTTTTGGCCCGTTTGCCGGCTTTCTGGCACTCAGCGTCGGCACCATCGGCTTTTACGGCAAGCTGCTGGCCGAGGATATCGAGGACATGGACCCGGTACAGGCGGAAGCAATCAAGTCGGTCGGCGCAGGCTGGCTGCAATGGCTTAACTATTCGGTGCAGCCGCAGGTCATGCCGCGCATGATCGGGCTCGGCATCTATCGCCTCGACATCAATTTCCGCGAGTCGGCGGTAGTCGGCATCGTCGGTGGCGGTGGCATCGGCGCCACCCTGCTGACCTCGTTCGATCGTTACGAGTTCGATTCGGCGGCGGCGATTCTGCTGGTCATCATCGGCATCGTCATGGTCCTGGAATACAGTTCCGGCTACATCCGCAAGTGGGTGCAATAATGCCGATAAGGCAACAGGCAGACACCAAAATCTGGAAGCGCCGCACCACCAAAGCGCAGTTCGCGGTCTGGTTCGGCTGGCTGCTCGGGGTCGCGATTTTCGTTTACTGCTGGCGCCTGATCTCCGACAAGACCATCTGGTTTTTCGTCGCCGACGCCCCCAAGCAGGCCGCGGATATGGCCGAGCGTATGGTGCCGCCGAAATGGTCCTACATGGAAGTCCTGTGGGCGCCGGTGTGGGATACGATCAACATCGCCACGCTGGGCACCCTGATCGCGATCGTAATCGCGGTGCCGGTCGCTTTCTGCGCCGCGCGCAATACCACGCCGAGCGTGCATTTCGTGCGCCCGGTGGCGCTGTTCATCATCGTTTCCTCGCGCTCGATCAATTCCTTGATCTGGGCGCTGATGCTGGTGACGCTAATCGGGCCCGGCGTGCTTGCCGGCGTTATCGCAATCGGTCTGCGCTCTATCGGATTTTGCGCCAAGCTGCTGTACGAGGCGATCGAGGAGATCGATCAGAGCCAGGTAGAGGCAATTATCGCCACCGGCGCGGCGCGCAGCCAGCAACTCAGTTTCGGCATCGTGCCACAAATCCTGCCAGCCTTCGCCGGTATTTCGGTGTTTCGCTGGGATATCAATATTCGCGAATCGACCGTGCTGGGACTGGTCGGCGCCGGCGGCATCGGCCTGCAGCTCGACTCATCCATCTCGACCCTGGCCTGGACCCAGGTATCGCTGATACTGCTGGTAATCCTGGCAACCGTAATCGTCAGCGAATGGGTATCCGCTAAAATTCGCCACGCCATTATCTGACTGCAATGCCATGCCGATCGATGCCGCACTCGAGTACCAGTACAACAACATGGCACGCCGTCCCGATGCGCCCGAGTTGCTTCAGCACCTGTCCGAACTGAGCGAAGTCTATCGCGGCCAGGCGGATGCCAAGCTCGACTGCGTTTACGGCGGCGCCGAGCGTGAGCGCCTCGACGTGTTTCGTTGCGGAAAGGCCGATGCGCCAGTTTTAATTTACATCCACGGCGGCTACTGGCAACGCGGCGACAAATCGATTTATAGTTATATCGCTGAAGCCTTCAACAACACCGGCGTCGACGTCGCGATTATCGGTTACCCCCTGTGCCCCGAAGTCTCCATGACCGCGCTGACGGATTCGATCAGAAAAGCGCTCGCCTGGCTTTTTCGCAACGCCACTGATCTCGGCATATGCGCCGATCGCATAAATCTGTCGGGTCATTCCGCCGGTGGTCACCTGACCGCGATGGCGATGGCGACAGCCTGGCCCGAATATGGCGATGACCTGCCGACCGACCTGCTGAAAAGCGCGATTCCGATCAGCGGCCTTTACCTGTTGCAACCACTGCTACCCACGACCATCAGCGAAGCCCTGCATCTAACCGACGAAGAAATCATCGAACTAAGCCCGGCGCTGCTGCAAGCCGCCCATACAGCGCCGCTGCTGACGATCGTCGGCGGCGCCGAGACGCCGGAGTTTTTCCGCCAGTCCGATAGCCTGACCGAAGCCTGGTCGAGGCCGGGATCTATTATCGACAAGCATATCGAGCCCGATGCAGATCATTTCGACGTGGTCGCACGCCTGGCATCGACCGAAAGCGAAATTTTCCAGCGAATCGTCGCCTGGCTTAAATAGCAGCACAACGGTTCGGCTTCTTCACGTATCGCATCAGCGGTCCAGGACCCATACAGGCAGATGCGTCTGCCTGCACTTGCTAGACGATGTGTTGCGTCGACCGGTTGAATCCGCAACCCACAGCGGACTCTTGGAGTTAAAATATCAAGAGCTATTTCGTTACCAGAGCGATGCGAGAAAAATTGTCTTGATTTCTAGTAACCATCGCCCGCTTGACCTGAGTCAACAAAGCTGTTCAGGCATTTTTTTAAGATCATTCCGTGAAAAAAGA
>JAACFA010000096.1 GCA_009937625.1 Gammaproteobacteria bacterium
CCGCCCATCAGGTAGTGCGCCGTCGGCACCACCTCGACCTGCCCGCCGGCGAGATCGAAACCACAGTCGGCACAGCGCTTGACCATCCCGGGAAACCTGCGCGCCACCTCGGCCGGGCCCAGGTGGCTCATCGCGATGTAAACCCCGCCGTTGGGCGTGGTACGGCCGGCGCGCATCTCGGCATAGATTGCGCGGCTGACGATATCGCGCGTGGCGCGCTCGCCGTCAGGGTCGTAATTGAGCATGAAACGCTCGCCGGCGCCATCGAGCAGGTAACCGCCGGCGCCGCGTAAACCTTCCTCGAGCACGGTGCCGGTCATGCGCGTATCGGTTCCGGCCAGCAGGCCAGTCGGATGAAACTGCACCATTTCCATATCACGCAAACCCAGGCCCAGGCGCAGCGCCATCGCCAGGCCATCCATCGATTTGTCGCCCGACGGGGTGTGGTAACGATACATGGTCGGCCCGCCCCCGGTTGCCAGCAGCACGGCCCTGGCCCGCACCAGGCGGAACTCACCGCTGCGCATGTCGACCAGCAGCACGCCGGCGAGGGCATCGCCGTCGCGCGACGGTATCAACGCCAGCGCGCGGTGCTCCTCCATCAGCTCCACCGGCAAAGCGCGCACCTGCTCCATCAGGCGGCTGATGATCTCGATACCGGTCAGGTCGCCCTTGTGCACGGTACGATCGAAGGTTTGCCCGGCGAAGGCCTTGTGGTGCAGCGAACCGTCATCGTTGCGGTCGAAAAAACAGCCCAGCTCGTTTTCCAGCTCCTGCACCCGCGTCACCGCGGTCTGGCACAGGCGCATCGCCATTTCCTGGTCGGGCAGCCATTTGCCGCCGACGATGGTATCCATGAAATGGCGCTCGACCGAATCCCCGGGACTCAGTGCAACGTTGTAGCCACCCTGAACCATGCGCGTACAGCCGCACTTGCCGAGCAGGCCCTTGATCGCGATGGTGACATCGAGATCGGGGTTCGCCTGCTTGGCATGCAGCGCGGCGAACAGGCCGGCCCCGCCGCTGCCGAGGATCAATACATCGGTTTCGAGCACCTGGTAATCCATTCAAACGGCCCTCAACAGGAAGCCGCAGGCGATAAAAAAAGCAATCGCAACCGCGAGCGCGGCGTAGTTTTTATGCTGATTACTCCACGGCATGTTTTCCAGCGCGAGCAGCCGCAGGCCGCCGAAGAAATGTACCGCCAACAGGAATACAAGCCCGAACTCGGCGAGCTTGACCAGCGGCCCCTCGGTCCAGCTCAAGGCTTCGTCGAACGCCGCCTCGCCCGCGAGCGCGCGGCCGAGCACGTAGAAATGCAGCGGCAGAAACAGCGCCAGTCCCAATCCCGAAAGCCGGTGCAGCAAAAATGCCAGGTATAGCGGCTGCCTGCGATGCGCCTTCATCAGGACCCCACGACTGCCGCCACCGCGCGCAGGCCCGCCGCCAGCAGGGCAAAGCCGATAAACCAGCACAGGCCGCTCAGCAGCAGGCCGCGCAGGTGCAGCCACTCGGACAGGATATTACGCAGGCCGATCGCCGCGTGCACGGCAACCGCGATTACGAACAGACCGTAAAAGCCGCCCCACAGCAGGCTGCCACGGGTGCGAGCGAGGATTTCGTCCGCCGACACTCCCCCCTGGATGGCATAGATCATGACCCCAAGATGCACCAGTACCAGCGGCGCCATGATGGCCGCGCTGATGCGTTGCGCCAGGTATAACCTCAGTTCAATCACGGCGTTTGCGTTACCTGCTTCTGAAGAACGCGCTCGCGGCCATCTTTTTCAGGCCGGCGATCGACGCGGTCGGATTGAGTTCGTTGGGACAGTAGCTGGCGCAACCCTGTTGAGAATGGCACGACAGGCAGCCGCCATCGGCGCTGATCGCCCGCAGGCGTTCGCCGTGCCGGCGATCACGGCTGTCGTTTTGCAGGCTCCAGGCGCGATTTAGCGCCGCTGGGCCGAGATAACCCGGGTTCCAGCTCACCACGTCACAAGCGGCGTAACAAATGGCGCAGTTGATGCATTCGATCGCCGCGTTCGCCGCGCGGCGCGCCGGCTCGGCCGGCGAAATTGCCGCCACCGCCTGCGCCCGTGTATTCGTGCCGCTGAATTGACCCTCGGCACGTTTCCACTTGTCGAAAAATTCGCTCATGTCGCAGGCCAGGTCCTTGATCACGGGCAGGTTACGCAACGGTTCAACAGTGAGACGGTTGTCCTGCACGACCTTGTTGACATGGGTGCGGCAGGTCCAGCGCGGAATGCCGTTGACCATCATGGCACAGGAGCCGCACATGCCGACCCGGCAGGCGAAGCGATAACTCAGCGTGCTGTCGGCATGACGCTGAATCCAGGTCACCACATCGAGCACCGTTTGCGCCGGCTGCTGCGGTACCTCGAATTCAGCGAAACTGCCGCCGCCGGCGTCACCGCGCCAAACCTTGACCTTAATATGATCCGAATTAGGCATCGGCATATTGTATTACTTTATTAAATTTCATGAAATTTAAATTATTTTGAATTAAACTTTAATATATTTAAAGTTAAGCCAAAACATGAATTTACGCCAATTGCGCACGGTTGCAACCATTTTGCAGCAGGGCAGCTTCGCCGCCGCCGGAGACCGCATAGGCCTGAGTCACTCGGCCATCAGCGTGCAGATGCAACAGCTCGAAGACTCGCTCGGAGTCGAACTGTTCGACCGCGGTAGCAGACCGGTGGCGCTGACTGCCGAAGGAGCACGCATCGCCGCGATCGCCAACGAAATCCTGGATAAACTGGAAAACATCAAACAGGTGGCCAGCGGCGCCGAAGCGCTGGCTTCGATTGCGATCGGCTTTATTCCCACCACGGTGCAGAACCTGTTGCCGCGCGTGCTCGCCGCCCTGGGCGAGGAATTTCCCGCGCTCCAGGTCAGGGTCAAGTCGGGCCTGTCGGGCGAACTCGCGGCCGCGGTTGCCCGCCGCGAACTCGACTACGCCCTGTTGACGGCACCCGCGGTCGAGATCCCGGACCTCGACATCGTGCCGATCGTCTCGGAGCCCTTTTACGTGATCGCGCCGGTAGCACGGGCGGGCATCGCAGCAGATGACGAACTATTGCGTTCCATGCCCTACATCGCCTTTAACCGCCGCACCTGGGTAGGCCAGCATATCGCCGCCAAACTGCAACAACGCGGGATTCATATCCGCGAGTCGATCGAAATCGATTCGCTGGAGGCGATCGAAAACCTGGTGTCGCAGGGCTTCGGCGTATCCATCGTGCCGCGCCGTCTGCACGCCACCATCGATGCCGATAAAATCGTGCAGGTTCCCTTCGGTACGCCCGCGGAGAAACGTCAGCTGGCGCTGGCACAACATGTTTCCCGTGCCCGAACCTCGTTCGACCTGGCGCTGAAGAGGATCTTCACCGGGCTGCCCGATCGGGCTTGAAAGCGGCGATTCCCAACAGGCGGTAGTATCTGACCGATGAACGGCAGCCTTATCGTAACCTGTTGCCCACAGTGTGAATCTACTCTCACATTGATTCAAAATTCCTGCCTATATTCGATCTGTGCGGTAGCTCAAGGTTTTGGGCACGCAGCTGGATAAACTACTGTGACAGTTTAACTAGACTTAGATATTTGCTGGGCACATCGATGAACGAAAACATGACTATTACCGGATTCGATGAAATGGAAGTCACCGACAATAGCCTGATGAGAACCTACACTCAGATTGCTAGCTGCGCGGTTGGCGATAATTTCGTGGAACGCCGACGCCAAAGCCTGCGTGCCAAGCTGGAACGCGAGCAGTACGAACGCGAACAAAAACTGGAAAACATGTTTGCCAAATCCTTTCGCAACTTGCTGAAAGGTTTCTAGCCAGGCAACCAATAGCAAAGAATCATTACCGTCGGGCAAGTGCCAGCACCTGCCCGGCTTGACTGCGTCTTGCGATAATGAAAAGATGCCGGCAATAATTAAAATATGCTGGTATCGGTACTCCGGTGTCGATTCCGACATCCTGGATCGTAATGCTCCAAATAGCCAAACGCTACGTCTCGATTGTAGACAGCGTCAACTACCGCATCGGCCGGATCATGATGTATTTCATTTTCGTCATGATCGGGGTGCTGCTGTGGTCATCGATTTTAAAAAATGCGCTACCCATAATACTGCAAACTCCTAAAATGACGATGTTCTCAGCTAAAACTGCGGTGTCACATAAAAAACTGGGGGGAATTTATGCCAAAACTCAGACTAGAAGGTAAAAATGCCGTGATATCAGGCGGAGCCGCGGGCGTTGGCGGTGCTGCATCGAAAATTTTTGCCGAAGAAGGTGCAACCGTTGCCATAGTTGATATCCAGGAAGATGCAGGTTTGTCTCTGGCAAGGTCGATTTGTGATTCAGGGGGGAATGCTAAATTTTTCAGGGCCGATGTATCATCCAGCGCTGAGGTTGGCAAAGCAATCGACGATATCAATCAGTTTTTCAATGATCGAATCGATACACTTTACAATCACGCTGGTACCGTTGTTATCAAACCTTTCCTCGAAACCACCGAACAGGAATGGGACTGGATGATGGCTGTAAACGTCAAATCCATGTTCCTCATGACTAAAGCTATATTGCCTTCAATGCTCGAGCATGGCGGCACTATCGTCAATACCTCCTCGATATCAGCCGTGGCAGGCACACCAATGGAGGTTCTGTACTGCACCAGCAAGGGAGCTTGTCACATGTTTACCCGCGCGATAGCGACCGAGTATCGAGACAACAACATCCGTTGCAACGCCGTTTGCCCTGGTTTTATTCGAACCGACCACGGCAACCGCGAACTTAAAGAATTACGCGACTACGATATAGAGGTTACCGAAGAAGATATCTGTCGCATCCAGGGCCGTATCTGTGAGCCCGAGGAGGTCGCTAAAGCAGCGCTGTTCTTGGCCAGCGACGAGTCAAGTTTCGTTAACGGTGAAACCTTATTTGTTGACAATGGAATGTTGGTTCGCACATGATGGACACCCTTAAAAAAGCCACTACAAAACCAAAAACATACACGGCAGGGTTACAAAAAATCAATTCACAACCGCAAGCAGAACCGGGAAGCTTCGCGAATTCGTTCACCGGTAATAGCTTGGCAGGGAATAAATTCTGTGCCTGAAATTATAAAAAGTTATGTCCGCATCGTGGACAAGTTTAACTACCGCGTTGGCCGAATCACGATGCTGTTAATTTTCGTCATGGTTGGTGTCCTGTTTTTTTCCTCGATAGCGAAAACGTTTTTCCGACCTTCGCTGTGGACTCTAGAGTTTGCGCAATACCTGATGGTTGCTTATTTCCTGCTTGGCGGGGCCTATTCGCTGCAAATGGGAAGTCATGTTCGTATGGACCTGCTTTACGGCAAGTGGCGCAAACCAACCCAGAAAAAATGGGACGCACTGACATCACTGATCATGATCGCCTATATCGTTATGCTGATGTACGGTGCCTTATCCAGCACCTATTACGCTATTGAATATGGCGAGAGAAGCTATTCGATATGGCGACCTTATATGTGGCCGATCAAAGTCATCATGTGCATCGGCATCTTGTTAATGTTACTACAGGCGATTTCACAGTTTTTCAAAGACTTGGCAGAAGCCAGAGGGTTGCCCATCTCATGAGTTACGAATTGATTGCGGGATTGATGTTCGCAACCATGATGCTGATGTTGCTGACTGGCCAACGCGTTTTTGGCGCGATTGGGTTTGTCGCGGCCTTTGCGGCCCTGTTTCTGTGGGGAACCGGCGGCTCTGAAATGGCTTTCAGCTCTACCATCAAACTGATGAAATGGTACCCGCTAATGACCTTGCCGATGTTCATCTACATGGGTTACATCATGTCAGAGTCCCGCATCGCTGACGATTTGTACGAAATGTTTCATGTCTGGATGGGACCTGTCCATGGTGGACTGGCCATCGGCACAATCCTGTTGATGGTAGTTATTTCAGCAATGAACGGATTGTCCGTAGCCGGCATGGCGATCGGCGCAACTATAGCACTGCCAGAGTTATTGCGGCGAGGTTACGACAAGATCATGGTAACCGGTGTCATTCAGGCCGGAAGTTCCCTCGGTATCCTGGTGCCGCCCAGCGTGGTACTGGTTCTATACGGCATGATCGCCAGGCAACCGGTAGGCCAGCTGTGGCTGGCCGGCGTGTTTCCCGGCCTGCTAATGGCCGGCCTGTTTGTTATATACATCGCGGTTCGTTGCAGAATTCAGCCGAATCTCGGGCCCCCGCTTCCGGCGGAGGAACGTAATGTTCCCTGGAGCACTAAATTCAGATTGCTACGGGCGGGTATCCTGCCGCTGTTGATCTTTTTCTCGATGACGGGCCTGTTTGTCATGGGCGTGACCAGCCTGGTTGAGAGTTCGGCAGTCGGAGCAACCGTGGCGACCCTGGCAGCCTGGATAAAAGGGCGACTAACCTACAAGGTAATGGAAACAACCATCCGCAATACCTTGGGCGTCACCTGTATGTTCATGTGGATTATCCTGGCGGCGCTCGCCTTCGGCGCGGTATTCGACGGGCTCGGCGCGGTGAAAGCCATCGAATTTTTCTTTGTCGATGCCATGGACCTGAGCCCCTGGGGTGTACTAATACTAATGCAGCTGTCATACCTGATCATGGGCATGTTTCTGGACGATACGGCCATGCTCGTTATCGTTGCACCGCTGTATGTCCCGCTGGTCGGGGTACTCGGCTTTGACCTGATCTGGTACGGGGTTCTCTACACCATCACCTGCCAGGTCGCCTATATGACGCCGCCATTTGGGTACAATCTTTTTTTAATGAAAGCCATGGCCCCACCGGAAATAACCCTGGGTGACATATATCGATCGATAACACCGTTTGTTTTGATCATGATTATCGGTCTCGGCATCGTAATGACGTTTCCCGAAATTGCTTTATGGCTACCCAATACGGTCTACGGGAAATAAAATCACCATGACCGGGTAATCAAATTTTCGTGAACCACCTTCGGCTCACGAGTACTAGCACAGCTAAATAAAGAGGAGCATGAGATGAAAAAAAACCAAGCACAAAATGCCAACAGGCGGAGTTTTCTAAAAAAAGCAGGCGCTACCGCCGCAGTAGCGGGTACCTCGGTACTGGGAGCACCAGCGGTCATCGCCAAAGATCCTATTAAATGGCGTTTTCAGACCTATGCAGGGTCAGCCCTCGGCCAATATGTCACCAAACCGGCCATTGACGCTATCAATGCAGCAGCAAAAGGTGAACTGGAGATAGAACTTTATTACGCCGACCAATTGGTCCCAACGGGTGAACTGTTTCGCGCGCTTCAAAAAGGCACTATCGATGCAGTGCACTCGGACGACGACTCTATGGCGGCGCCGGTCGACGTCAGCGTATTCGGCGGATACTTCCCAATGGGCACCCGACATGCACTGGACGTTCCCGTGCTATTCCATCAGTATGGCTTTGATAAAATCTGGTCGGATGCCTATAAAAAAGCTGGCGGTGTCGTCTGGATATCCGCGGCGGGTCAGGACCCCTGTAACTTCAATACCAAGAAGAGCATAACCAAGCTTGAAGACCTGGATGGTCTGCGGCTTTATACTTTCCCGACTGCCGGCCGTTTCCTCTCTCAATTCGGGGTGGTTCCTGTATCCATCCCTTACGAGGATGCCGAAGTGGCGGTGCAGACTGGTGAACTCGATGGTATGGCCTGGTCAGGGATTACCGAGGACTATACCGTTGGATGGGCCGACGTAACCGACTATTTCCTGACCAACAACGTTTCTGGAGCCTGGATTGGGTCATGGTTTGTCAATGAAAAGCGATGGGCTGAACTACCAAAGCACTTGCAGGCACTGGTTAAAGCCTGTTTCGAAAGTAGTCACTTTTTTCGCAATCAGTGGTACTGGGGCGGTGAGGCCAAGTTGCGAGCAACCGGAACCAAGCTCAAGGTTCAGTCAATTCCCGCTTCAGAATGGCGCGCGGTTGAAGCCGCTGCGACCAAGTTCTGGGATGAAATCGCAGAAACCAACGAAACTGCACAAAAGGTGGTCAATATTTTCAAGGAGTATGATCAGATCAGACAAAAGGCCGGCGGTTTATACACAGCAATTTAAATTGTTATTTTGACATCTGTACCGGTCAACTACTTTCGTGGTTGACCGGTACCGACTATTTGTGCGCTCACCTCGTGGGAAACCCCTTTCCCTAACAACAATTCATCGATAAGATTAAGCCCAAATAATCCAACAATCAGGGCCATGTATCACGCCCTTTTAACCTACCGCGAGTACCCGTATGCCTGGTAACCTATCAATGGAAGCGCTCAAGGAAAAAGTCGCTAACGGACAAGTCGATACCGTCATCACCGCGATACCCGACATGCAGGGGCGGCTGATGGGAAAGCGCTTCCACGCCGAGTTCTTTCTCGAAAGCGCCTTTGAAGAAACCCACTGCTGCAACTACCTGATCGCGACCGATCTCGAAATGTATACCGTCGATGGTTACGCCGCCACCAGCTGGTCCGCCGGTTACGGCGATTACGTGATGAAGCCCGATCTCGCGACCTTGCGGTTACTGCCGTGGCTGGAGGGCACCGCGATGGTAACTTGCGACCTGCTCGATCACCATACCCATGCGCTGGTGCCGCACGCACCGCGCTCGGTGCTGAAGCAGCAAATCGCGCGCCTGCAGAACATGGGGCTTAAATCCGCGGTCGCGACTGAACTCGAGTTTTTCGTGTTTCGTGAGAGTTTCGAGGAAATACGTGACAAGTCTTATCGCAACATGACGACCATCAGCCCCTACAACGAGGATTACCACATCTTCCAGACCACCAGGGAAGAGAACCTGATGCGCGCACTGCGCAACGGGCTACAGGGAGCCGGGGTGAAGGTCGAAAATACCAAGGGCGAGGCCGATCCCGGACAGGCGGAGATCAACGTCGGTTACTGCGACGCGCTGGAAATGGCGGATAACCACTGCCTGGTGAAAAACGCGACCAAGGAAATCGCCTTCCTCAACAACCGTGCGGTCACCTTCCTTGCCAAGTGGAGCCACGACGCCGCCGGTTCATCCAGCCATATTCACCAGTCGCTGGTCTCGACCGAAGGCGAGCCCGTTTTCTATGACGCCAGCGCCGAGTACGGCATGTCCGACCTGATGCGTCACTACCTCGCCGGCCTGCTGAAATACGCCAGCGACAATACCTTTTTCCTGGCGCCTTACGTCAATTCGTATAAACGTTTCATGGCCGGCACCTTTGCGCCGACCAAGGCGATCTGGTCGCTCGACAATCGCACCGCCGGGTACCGCGTGGTCGCCGACGGCAGCCGCAATGTGCGCGTCGAATGCCGCGTCGGCGGCAGTGACCTGAATCCCCATCTCGCGATTGCGGCACAGATTGCCGCCGGTATTGCGGGTATCGAAGACAAGCTCGAGCTGGAAAAGGAGTTCAAGGGCGACGCTTACCAGGCGCGCAAGGCGCGTGAAATCCCGTCGACGCTGGCGCAGGCCACGCTGGCCTTGAAAAAGTCCAGCATGCTGCGCGACGCGATGGGCTCCGATGTCATCGATCACTACGTGCGCGCGGCGGAGTGGGAACTCGAGGATTTCAACAGCAAGGTAACCGATTACGAAGTCAGCCGTGGCTTCGAACAGGCTTAACATACACGTTTATTGAGATAACAACATGCAACTTACCGCGAACTGGTCATACCCGACCACTATTCGATTCGGCGCCGGCCGCATTAGCGAGATCGCCGACGCCTGCAATGCCGCCGGCATGCGTAAACCGCTACTGGTGACCGACCGCGGGCTGGCCGATTTACCGATCACCACCAACACGCTGGCCCTGCTCGAGCAGGCCGGCCTCGGTAACGCGCTGTTTGCGGACGTCGACCCAAACCCCAACGAAATCAACCTGGAGCAAGGCATCAGGGCCTTTAACGACGGCGGGCACGACGGCGTGATCGCCTTCGGCGGCGGTTCGGGGCTGGATCTCGGCAAGATCGTTGCTTTTATGTGTGGACAGACCCGGCCGGTTTGGGATTTCGAAGATGTCGGCGACTGGTGGACGCGCGCCGACGCCGACAAGATCACGCCGATCATCGCGGTACCGACTACCGCCGGCACCGGTTCGGAAGTCGGACGCGCCGGCGTCGTTTCCAACTCGGTAACCCATGAAAAGAAAATCATCTTCCACCCGAAAATTCTGGCGGCAGTGGTGATTTGCGATCCAGAGCTGACCGTCGGCATGCCGGCGACAATCACCGCCGGCACCGGCATGGATGCATTCGCTCATTGCCTGGAAGCCTATTGTTCGCCGCATTACCATCCGATGAGCCAGGGAATCGCGCTCGAAGGTATGCGCCTGGTCAAGGAAAACCTGCCGCGCGCCTA
>JAACFA010000097.1 GCA_009937625.1 Gammaproteobacteria bacterium
ATCACATAGAAAAACCAACGAGCACCAAGCCCCATATTATCGAAACAGATCGGCTGGCCCAGCCCCGAACAGGTGGGTTATGCTTTCTATACGCGACCCTGGTCTAGAAGCCCTGATATTCGGTAAGGCCCGGTTATTCGAGGCGCTATCGTTTGAACTCGCGAACGGGATCGCCGAGCGCGTCGAAATCCGGTTCGGTGCCAAGTCCCGGCCGATCCGCGACTTTCATATGGCCGTTGTCGACCTCGGGTGCGCCGTGGGCGATCTGGTTCGAGTTGTAGTTGTGAATGTCGGTGCCGTTGAGCAGGGCCTCGGGCGCGGTGCTGATGGCGAGATGCGCCGAGGCCGCCGATGCGATGCCGCTGCCCCAGGCTTCCTCGATTGTCATCGCGATGCCGGCGTCCACGCACAGGTCGCGGATGACGCGCGAGCGCGTGATGCCGCCGAACTTGGACAGCTTGATCGCGATCGCGTCCATTGCGTTGGCGGCGATTGCTGCACGCACCTCGGCGAGGCTGCCGAGGCTTTCGTCCAGTTTGACCGGGTGCAGCAACTGCGGCCGCACGGTGATGCAATCGACGGTTGCCGTGCAGGGCTGTTCGAGCATGCAGTCCTGCTCGCGCAGGCCGCGCGAGATGCGGATCGCCTCAGTGCGGTTCCAGGCCGCGTTGGCGTCACCGACGAAGACTTCGCCGGGCCTGGCCGACGCGCAAACCGTTTGCATGGTCGCGATGTCTTCCGCCACACCGAGGCCGAGCTTGATCTGAAAGTGGCCGTAACCGCGGGCGCGTAACTCGTCGACCGAGGCCAGGGTTTCGTCCGGGGTGCCCAGCGGCACGACCCGGTGAATCGGAATCGATTCCATCATGCGCCCGCCGAGAAAAACATGCACCGGCAGCTCGCTGTGTTTGCCGAGGATATCCCAGCAGGCAAGGTCAATAGGTGTCTTTGCGAAGCCGTGCCCGTTGAGCGCGAGATCCATGCGCCGCATCAGGCTCAGGGTGTGCGTCGGGTCTTCACCGAGTACGACCGGGGCCAGCTGCTCCAGCGCCGGGATCACGCCTTCAGCATAGGCCGGCATGTAGGCCGGCCCGCAGGGGCAGACTTCGCCGTAGCCGGTAATGCCGGTATTCGTTTTGAGCGCGACGACGGTGGTTGGAAACGCCGTGTAAATCCGTCCCTGGGAAAAGCTGTAGGCTTTACCCGCGTAACTCAATTCACCGGTGTAGACGGTGATTTTCTCGATCCGCACTCTGGATACCTCGTCGCTCGATAATTGTATCAACACTTCCACCACACTCGCCGCGGCGTGGCGCGATGCATTCAAGCGGCTAAGGCTATCAAAATCCGGGTACTATTATCGTCTCGTTTTGATTCCGGGGTGCAGAATTCTGTCGTCGAAAAATGGAAAAGTGCAGATAAGCGGCGGTGTCATGCCATAGAATTGTGCAAATCGACGGCCATGCGCCGGTACCGGGCGAGATCCGGGAAAACGAGCGGGGAAAACAGCAACCCATGAGCACCGAACAGGATCTGCCCGACGCCATGATGGGCGTGCAGTTGGTCGGACACGGCGGCGTCGACCAGCTGGTCGTGCGCGACGACATACCGCGCCCCGATCCCGGGCCGGGCCAGGTTTTGGTGCGGGTTACGGCGACGGCGAAGAACAATACCGATCGCAAGGCGCGCGAGGGTCTGTACCCGGTCGAGGGCGAAGACGATGTCGAATCCTTTCGTGTCGGCGGTGAAGCCACGCTGACCTTTCCGCGCATCCAGGGGGCCGACGTCGTCGGCCGCGTCGCCGCAGTGGGCGAGGGGGTCGATGCGGCGCGTATCGGCGAACGCGGCCTGCTCGATTTCAACCTTTATCCCGACCGGCGCGCGCATATCAACCTTGTCCCGGACTATTACGGTCACGGCGCCGACGGGGGATATGCCGAATATGTCGCGGTGCCCTCCGATCAGTTTCACGCGGTTCCCAACCCGGATCTCCGCGACGCCGAACTTGCCGCCCTGGGCATGTGCTCCTACCAGACCGCCCTGCATATGCTCACCGTCGCCAGTGTCGGCGCGGGCGAGCGCATTCTCGTCACCGGGGCCAGCGGCGGGGTGGGCACGGCGTTGATTCAGCTGTGCCGCATTCTCGGCGCGATTCCTTACGCGGTCAGCAGCCCGGGGCGGGAAGCGGCGCTGCTCGAACTGGGCGCGGAAGCCGTTATCGATCGCACCCGGGTCGACGACTGGTGCGAAGCGGTCAATGCCGCGACCGGCGGCGAGATTATCGATGCGGTCATGGACCTGGTCGGCGGCGAGACCACCAACCGGTTCATCGACGTGATGATACAGCGCATGGGCGAACGCAGGACCTACCCGCGCCTGTCTATCGCCGGTGCCGGCGCGGACAACGTCACCCGCATTATGTGGACCCGGATATACCTCTACCAGGTTCAGATCTTCGGCGTTTCGCACGGCACGCGCGACGAGGCGGCGAGGCTGGTCGAGTGGATTCGCGACGGCCGGCTGAGGCCGGTGTTGCACGGGGCATTCAAACTCTCCGACATCCACCGCGCCGAAGCCTGTTTCGTCAATCGCGCCAACAATTACCTGGGAAAAATCGTGCTGGTGCCGGATTCGCAGTGGCAGGCGCACGGTGAAGCCTTCGCGATCGAAAACTGATACGCCGCGCCGCGGTCCCGCATCAACCGGAATCGATTAATTCCTCGAGCGGAAACTCCAGACCGAGCTTGACGCTTTCCATGACGATCATGGTCCTGAAGCTCTTGATGTCGGGTTTTTCCCAGAAAAATTTTTGCGTGAATTCCTCGTAGTCTGCCAGCGTTTGCGAGACCACCAGCAACACGAAGTCGGCGTCGCCGGTGGTGTAAAACGCCTGCAGGATGCGCGGGTGTTCGCGAATCGCGCGCTTGAAGTTGTTCATGATATCGCGTCGGTCGCGTTCGAGGTTGACGAAGACCAGCGAAAAGACGTCGAAGCCCAGTTGCTTGTGATCCGCGATCGACACGTTACGCGCGATGACGCCACCGGCGCGCATTTTGTTGACCCGGCGCTTGGCCGCAGTCGGCGACAGTCCGACCTCGTCGCCGAGGTTTTCGGTGCTGGCCAGGGCGTCCCGTTGCAGCAACCGGAGCAATTTCAAATCGATTTCATCGATACTGGATTCTTCAAGTTTTGAATTCATCTTGCAGAAAATAGGCGAACAATGGTTTTAACTCACCGTATTATTGCACGGAACCCTATTAGAATAATAGATTTCTGGGTGGCATTCAGGCCGGGCCGAAGCCCAAATCGCCGAATGGCCGCTTCGTTTTACTGATAAAAATGACAAGTTACACAAGAGGAGTCCATCATGTTTAGATTATTGGCGACGCTTAGTTTGATTGCGGGAATTACCTTCGGTACGGCCGCCCGGGCCGATGAATGGCGTTACGCCATGGAAGAAGCGCTTACCGACCCGCAGGGCATGTACGCCCAAAAGTTCAAGGAATACATCGAGTCTAACTCGGATCATACGGTCAAGATCTATCCGATCGGTGCGCTCGGTGAGTCCGCCGATGCGATGGAACAGGCCCAGGCCGGTCTGCTGCAATTCATCGATCAGTCCCCGGGTTACACCGGCGCGATGATTCCGGAAGCCGAAGCCTTCCTGGTGCCCTACGTACAGCCGACCAATCCCGATGCGATCAAGCACTACTTCAAGCAGGGCAAGGCGGTCAACGAAATGTTTCCTGAAATCTATCGTGAACACGGTCTCGAACTACTGTCGGTATTCCCCGAGGGCGAACAGGTCGTCACCACGATGAAACCCTTCCGTAATCCCGAAGATCTCGCCGGGATGAAAATCCGCACCATGCCGTCGCCCCTGTTGCTCGAAACCTACAAGGCCTTCGGCGCCTCGCCGATCGCGATGTCCTGGGGCGAGCTGATCGGCGCGTTGAAAACCAACATGGTCGACGGTCAGGAAAATCCGACCGTGTGGATCGAAGCTTACGACCTCGACAATCTCGCGCCGGTGCTGACCTACACCGGTCACGCGCAGTACACCACCGCGGTTATGGCCAACGCCGACTTCTACGATGGGCTGAGCGCGGCGGACAAGAAGCTGGTGCAGGATGCCACCAACCATGCGCATGACTACATCCTGGACATGGCGGTCGAGCTCGACAAGGTCGGCCTCGAAAAAATTCGCAAGTCGAACCCGGAAGCCGTGATCAATCGCCTGTCCGATGCCGAGCGTGAAGTGTTCATGAAGCGCGCCAAGGCGGTAGAGGAAGCCTTCATCGAAAAGGCCGGCGATCGCGGCGCCGCGATCATCGCGCAGATGAAAAAGGACCTGAAGGCGGCCGGGCAGTAAGCCAAGAAACTTTCCTGGAGAATTGCAGGGGATTTACTCCTCCTTCCGTTACGGGGTCTCGACGGGACCCCGTAACGCCTGTCTCCGGTCAGTCTTTGTTTCAACTAACCACCGATCCGGGAATAGATCATGAGAGAAGCCCAAAGCAGTAAAGGCGGGGTCGCCGGCCTGCTCGACACGATCGACGGCATTATCGCCAGGATCGAAGAGGTCATGATGGCGCTCGGCGTAATCCTGATGGCGGTTAATACCATCGCTAATGTCATCAGCCGTTTCATCTTCAACCATTCGATCATTTTCGCGGAGGAGCTCAATAGCATTTTTATCCTGCTGGTGACCTTCGCCGGCGTCGGTTACGCGGCGCGCCACGGTCGGCACATTCGGATGTCGGCAATATACGACGCCATGCCGGACAAGGTGCGCAAGATCATGATGATCGTGATCACCGGCGTCACCGCATTCTGCATGCTGTTCCTGGCCTGGTATTCGGTGGAGTACATCCTGAGCATCCAGTCCAAGGGCCGCATCATGCCCGCGTTGGGAGTGCCGGTTTACCTCGTTTACCTGTGGGTGCCGGTCGGGTTTTTCGTCACCGGCGTGCAGTACGCGCTGACGATGGTCAAGAACGTTCGGGAAAAGGAAATTTACCTTTCGACCAACCTGCACGAGCACGAAGCGCAAGAAATCGAGGTTTAGCCATGGCGCTCGCGATATTCCTGGTCATGCTGGTGCTGCTATTGCTCGGTTTTCCAATGATGATACCGCTGATCATCGGCGCATTCGTCGGCGTCGTGTCGCTGTTCGGCGATATCGGCCGTACCGAGTTCATGGTGCAGCAAATGCTCGGCGGTATCCGCCCGGCGTCGCTGATCGCAGTACCGATGTTCATTCTCGCCGCCGACATCATGACCCGGGGCCATTCCGCCGACCGCCTGGTCGACCTGGTGATGGCCTTCGTGCGCCACATCAAGGGCGGGCTCGCGGTCAGCACCTCGGGCGCTTGCGCCCTGTTCGGCGCGGTATCGGGATCGACCCAGGCGACCGTGGTCGCGGTCGGTGGCCCGTTGCGGCCGCGCATGTTGAAGGGCGGTTACGACAATTCATTCGTGCTCGCGTTGATCGTCAACTCGAGCGATATCGCGTTTCTGATCCCGCCGAGCATCGGCATGATCATCTACGGCGTGGTGTCCAAGTCGTCGATTCCGGAACTGTTCATCGCCGGTATCGGGCCGGGCCTGCTGATCCTCGTGCTATTTTCGATTTACAGCATGATTTACGCCACGGTCAAGAAAGTCCCGACCGAGGAGCCGGCGAGCTGGAAGGAGCGCTTCGACATGATCAAGCGCGCGGGCTGGCCGTTGGGCTTTCCGGTGATTATCGTCGGCGGCATTTTCGGCGGGATCTTCAGCCCGACCGAGGCCGCCGCGGTCAGCGTGCTTTACGCGCTGTTCCTCGAAACCATCGTGTTCAAGTCGATCACGATCCGCGATTTTTATTCCATCGCGAAGTCGACCGGTCTCGTCACCGGGGTGGTCTTCATCCTCGTCGGCGCCGGCGCCGCCTTCGCCTGGGTGCTATCCTTCGCCCAGATTCCGCAGGCTATCCTCAGCGGTATCGGCATCGATCAAATGGGACCGACTGGCGTGCTGTTCGTGATCGCGATCGCGTTTTTCATCGGCTGCATGTTCGTCGATCCCATCGTCGTCATCCTGATCCTGGTGCCGATTTTCGCACCAGTGATCAAGAGCACCGGTCTCGATCCGATCCTGGTCGGCACGCTGATCACGCTGCAGGCCGCGATCGGCTCGGCGACGCCGCCGTTCGGTTGCGACATCTTCACCGCGGTGGCGGTGTTCAAACAGCCTTACCTGGAGGTAATTCGGGGCACGCCGCCGTTCGTGTTCATCCTGCTGCTGGTCGCGGTACTGCTGATCTTCTTTCCCGAAATCGCGCTCTACCTGCGCGACGTCGCTTTCGACAAGTAATGGAGGGCGGGCATGTTTAAAACGATCCTGGTACCCGTGGACGGCTCCGAAGCCGCGCACGCCGCGCTCGACCAGGCGATCGAGCTGCAAAAGCTGTGCGATGCCGAACTGTTGATTCTGTCGGTTTACCGCGAGCACAACCTGTGGAAAGCCTCGATGACGATGGTGCGCGACGACCTGACCCGATCGACCGACGAAGCGCTCGAGGAATTCGCCCGGGAAGTCGCCGAGCGCAGCAAGGCTTACGTAAAGTCGAAGGGTGTGGAGAAAGTTCGTTCGTTCTACATGGGCGGCGGGCCCGCGCGCATGATCGTCAAGTTCAGCGAAGACCACGGCGTCGACCTGATCGTCATGGGCAGCCGCGGCATGAGCGACTCGACCCGCTACCTGCTCGGCAGCGTATCGCACAAGGTTACCAGCCTGGCGCAGTGCCCGGTAATGGTGATCTGATCGGGGGGCTTCCTGTCAATAAAATGAAACGAGAGGTTAATCGAAATGTCGCTTGATCAACTGCCCCGGTCCGGTGATAAAAGTTCGAATTTGCTGCACGACGCATCCCTGTGGCGTGAAGATGCCTACGTCGACGGCGCCTGGTGTGCCGCTAAGGGCGACGCCCGTTTCGACGTCACCGATCCGGCCGACGGCGCTCGGCTGGCGTCGGTCGCGAGTCTTGGCGCGGCGCAGAGCCGGGCCGCGGTCGAAGCCGCGCAGGCCGCCTTTCCCGATTGGTCGATGTCGTTGCCGCAGGAGCGCGCGCAGATTCTGCGCCGCTGGTATGACCTGATTGTCGAGCACCGGGAAGACCTGGCGCTGATCATGACGCTGGAACAGGGCAAGTCGCTGGACGAGTCGCGTGGCGAAATCGATTATGGCGCGTCTTTCGTCGAGTTTTACGCCGAGGAAGCCAAGCGGCCGAACATCGAGGGCGTGACATCGCACCTGAAGGGCGCGGAGGTCGAGGTCTGGCGAGAACCGGTGGGTGTCGCCGGGCTGATCACGCCGTGGAATTTTCCGCACGCAATGCTGACCCGCAAAGCCGCGGCCGCGCTCGCCGCGGGCTGTACCGTGGTCGCGCACCCGTCGCACGAAACGCCGCTGTCGGCGCTCGCGCTTGCCGAACTCGCCGTCCGAGCCGGGTTCCCGCGCGGCGTGTTCAACGTATTGCCGGGCAGCGCGCGCGTGATCGTGGCCGAGTGGATGGCGACGCCGACCGTGCGCGCCATCTCGTTTACCGGATCGACCGAGGTTGGGCGCCTGCTGTTCAGGCAGAGCGCGGATACGGTCAAGCGCATGGTCATGGAGCTGGGCGGGCACGCGCCGTTCCTGGTATTCGCCGACGCCGAGCTGGAACGCGCCGTCGAATGCGCGATCTCGGCCAAATTTGCGACCTCGGGCCAGGATTGCCTCGCGGCTAATCGTATCCTCGTGGAACGGCCGGTGTACGATGAATTCTGCGCGCGCTTCGCGCAAAAAACCGCCGCGCTCACCGTCGGCCGCGGACTCGACAATGCCGCGATCGGACCGCTGATGAATCTGGATGCACTGAACAAACAGATCGAGCAGGTCGAGGATGCCGTCGCGAGCGGCGCGCGCCTGTTGACCGGCGGCGCTAAGCACGACGCCGGGGAACTGTTTTACCAGCCGACCGTGCTTGCCGACGTGCCGGCCGAGGCACGAATCTTTCACGAGGAAACCTTCGGTCCGGTCGCGGGCATTGCCCCGTTCGACTCCGAGGATGAAGCGCTTGCGCGCGCCAACGATACCGAGTACGGCCTGGTCGCCTACGTGCACGCGGAGAACGCACACCGCATCTACCGCCTGACGCGCGCGTTGCAGTACGGCATGGTCGCGGTCAACCGCACCAAGGTGACCGGCGCGCCGATCCCGTTCGGCGGCATGAAGCAGTCAGGGCTCGGGCGCGAGGGCGCCCGCCTCGGCATGGAGGCCTTTACCGAGGTCAAGTACGTCTGTCGCGACTACGCCTGACGTGTAGCCGCCTTTTTACAGGAACCGACATGAACAACAATGCCATTATCGAACCCGGAAAATTGCAGTCCGCGCTGACCAATGACGAGATTTCGCGGATGGATCGTGCCACCAACCTGCACCCGTTTACCCCGCTGCGTGCCTTCGAGGCCGACGAACTCGGCGGGCCGCGCATCGTCGAGAGCGGGCAGGGGATTCGCATCACCGATGCCGAGGGTAAAACCTCGATCGACGGCTTCGCCGGGCTCTATTGCGTCAACATCGGTTACGGCCGCACCGAGGTCGCCGATGCGATCGCGCGCCAGGCGCATCAGCTCGCCTATTACCACTGTTATGCCGGGCACACCACGCGCGAACTCGCGCGCCTGTCGCAGCGCCTGGTCGAGCGCGCGCCGGGTAACGTGAAAAAGGTTTTCTACGGCCTGTCCGGTTCGGACGCCAACGAAACCCAGGCCAAGCTGGTGTGGCATTACCACAACCTGATCGGCAAGCCGGACAAGAAAAAAATTATCGCGCGCGAACGCGGCTACCACGGCTGTTCGGTGGTCTCGGGTTCGATGACCGGAATGAATTTTTACCACGCGCACATGGATTTGCCGGTAAAGAGCATTCTGCACACCGGCGTGCCGCATTACTACTGGGGCGCCGAGGCGGACGAGTCCGAGCTCGAGTTTTCGCGCCGGCGCGCGGCCGAACTCGAGCAGATGATTCTGGCCGAAGGCCCGGACACGGTGGGTGCATTCATCGGTGAACCGGTGCTCGGCACCGGCGGTATCATTCCGCCTCCTGAGGGTTACTGGGACGAGATTCAGAATGTCCTGCGCAACTATGACGTGCTGCTGATCGTCGACGAAGTGGTTACCGCCTTCGGCCGCATCGGCGCTTGGTTCGGCTGCGAACGTTACGGCATCGAACCCGACCTGATCACCGTGGCCAAGGGCCTGACGTCGGCTTACGCGCCGCTGTCGGCGGTCCTCATCGGCGAGCGTGTCACAGACGCGCTGTTGGCCCATTCCGACGAGATCGGGGCGTTTTCGCACGGTTACACCTACAGCGGGCACCCGATCTGTGTCGCCGCCGCCAATGCCAACCTCGACGTCCTCGAGAACGATCGTATAGTCGAGCATGTGGCCGGGCTCGGTGACGCGTTGCGCGACACGCTTGCCGACGCGGTTGCCGAATCACCGATCGTCGGCGAGGTCCGCGGCACCGGCATGCTCGCCGCGATCGAATTTGTCGCCGATCCCGCCAACAAGACCCGCTTCGACGCGAGCCACAAGGTCGGACCGCGTATGTCCGCCGCTTGTCTCGCCAACGGCTTGATCGCCCGAGCAATGCCGCATGGCGATATCCTTGGCTTCGCGCCGCCATTGATCACGACACAGGAAGACATGACGGAGATTGCGGCGATCGTGCGTCGGTCGGTGGCGCAGGTCTGCGGCGAGTTATCGGATGCGGGCGTGATTTAGGCCGAGGCACGCGCACGCGCTGTCTTCATGCGCGGGAATTTCGGGTTAGAGCGGACGATTCCGGGGACAGTATACTTAATTCGCTCAGGTTGAAATGTTTGGGCAAGTACGAAATAGGTATACTGTCCCCGAAATCCTGGATCATGGACGGCACCGCCGGCAGAATAGTTGATTGGCAGCGTTCCGAGTTTGCCGAGCGTAGGAAGCTGGCTCGTGAAACCTTTGACGGAATTGCACAAATTCGTAGCAATGCGTCATGAATCTGGGTAGAACTGCCCGAGCCGTGGACACCGGGCCAATTTGTTGAAAAAGCTAGCACGAAGGGAATCAACGTCTGGCCATCCGAGCGATTTATCATCGGCCGCACTGCTGTTCCACCGGCGGTACGCGTATCTTTGGGCGGTTATGGCACTCGTGAAGACATAGCGCAGAACCTACAGATACTGGCAGATTGCCTAGCTAGCGCACCGGGTCCGCATATTGGCTAATCTTAGAAAGCATCACCCTGGTTTTTCGGATTGATGAATAGCGGTCAAGGAAGTCTGGAGCTTTCTTCGACATACGGAAATAGATTCTAGGCGTCCGCTTCACGCCGAATCGAGAAGCCTGTGAAGCGGATTTCAGCGTCTCCTTACGAGAAAGCAGGCCCCAAGGTAGCATTATTCATTGACGGCTACCGACCCTTCACTCAAGTATGAAACATCAGAGACCGATTGGTACTCTTTCCGTTCATTGAGGCAGGCCAGCATTTTGAAATCCTTCGAGTAATATCTGCAAATGATCAGGGTTTTTAAAGGGTAATTGTTGGCGAAATCCCGAAATGCAGGCCGCTGGTTCCAGCTCGAGTAATTTTTCTACCGCCTTTTCGGCCTGCTCGATCCTGCCAGTATGGCTGTAGGCCGGTATCAAGATCCAATAGGTAACATCCAATTCTGAATAAAATCGGACAGAGCGTTCAGTGATTTCGACAGCCTCTGCATATCGACCAGATATCAGGTGTGCAATCGCCATCGTATTGAGTAAGAAATGCATCTGCAGGTCGGTGGGGCTTAAGCGTTGCAAGCGCTCGGCCAGAGGTATGGCGACCTCGGGTTCTCCAGCGAAAACATGAACCCAACCTGCGGCCCAGCAAACCGTAGCACTGTTCGGATTAATCTCAAGCGCGCGCTGTACAGCTTCTAAACTACCGGTATGATCCTTGTCCAAAATTGCCAAAATGAATCCAGCAACAGAGGTCGAGTCGGCGTCTTCCCGGTCAGCGGCAATGGCCCTTCGGGCAAGGGCTACCGCATTTTCCCGATCATCTTCGCAGGCATTTGGCCAATGATGAACGAAACGCTGTTCTAAACACCAGGCGAGATTTGCAAGTACCGGGGCATAGTCAGGATCGATATGGGCAGCCTGTTCGAGTAACTGAACGGCCATTGCGTTCGTCTCCGGACGAAATGCATACAAATGTGGCAAAGCCTGCAACAACAAATCGTATGCCTGTAGATTTTCTGGGCGCTTTCTGCGAGATCTCTCGATTTCGGCCGCCTTTAGCTTTGGCTCAATCGTACCCACGATATTAATCGTCACTTGATCCTGTAAATCGAAAACATCCTCAAGCGTGCCGTCAAATCGGTCTGCCCAGATATGCGAACCATTCGATGCATCAATTAACTGGCAGCTTATTCGAACCCTGTTGCCGCCTCTTCGAACGCTACCCTCGAGCACATATCGAACGCCTAATTCGTGAGCAATCTGGCGTATATCAACAGACCGGTTTTTATAGGCAAAAGAAGAATTGCGCGCAATCACAAACAGCCAGTTTAAACGCGATAGCGCGGTAATAATGTCCTCGGCCATGCCGTCAGCAAAGTAATCCTGTTCCGATTCATTGCTCATATTGGCAAATGGAAGAATTGCAATAGATGGTTTATCGGGTAGCTCCAGAGGTGGCTGTTCCTGATCGCCACTAGCCCCAAACTCCGATACCACCACCCTGGATTCCAAATCCGGGATCTGCTCACCGGGCTTAAGCTGAACAGCAAAAACCCTGACCGGCTCGGCGAAACCCTTGACTCGCTGATCACCAAGACTCCTGTACTCAAAGGGTAGTCGCTTCGGCAGCGTTTCGTATGCCGCTCCCTGGATACAGATACCCCCTTGTTCAGCCAATTGTTCTAAACGCTGCGCCAGAACTACGCCTTCACCAGTCAATGTATTATCTGCAACTACCACTTCACCCATAGAGATACCAATACGAAGTACAGGTCGGATATCATCGGATAATTGCTCATTGTGGGTGGCGTTAGCGACCTGGAAAGCAAGCGATGCACTGACGGCATCTGAAGCCTTGGCAAATTCGGCAACTAGCGCATCACCTCGAATCTCGTGCGCAATCCCACCATGGTTGATGATAGTTTCAGAGAATCGTTGAAACGTATCCTGGATGCGTTTGTGTGCAATGGTCTCATCCTTTTGAACAAGCGCGGTTGAGCCGACCACATCGGCATGGAGGATAACTGCTAACTTTCGCGATAGTTGATCCTTCTCCATGGATGGCCTTGTTGGAAATTATTCAGGAAATACTATCACAAGCATTTGCGGTGTGACTTTAAACCGTGAATTTCTGGGGGTCCGTTCCTGGCCGAAGGCTGCCTCCTGCGATTCGGTTTTCAGCGTCTCCTTTGGGGGAGAGCAGACGTCATGATAGGTTTTGCAACGTGACATTGAGTGCATAGTTTTCATAGCCACTCAAGCAAACCCTCGCCAGGTACGCATCTATGAATATCGCAACGTCATCCACATCACCAGAGTGGGAGAATGTCGCAAACTTGCTGGGCTTCCAGTCGGTTAGTTCTACCGCGATCACGGGTATTTGCTCATGCCTCGCCAGTTCCTTGGCCGGATCACCGTCAAGCGGATAGACCGCATTCACTTCGTCAAAGGTCACTTGAGCCCACACGTAGGGGTGCCCATCCACCTCAAACGTCGCGCAATAGTTCGCTGAGTTACTTCGCGGACCGGCTGCGAATACCTCTCGTATGGGTGGTCTAAGTTGAGCAATTTGGTCAGCTCCCATTGTTTCTCATCCTGCTAACACCGCGCATCAGCTGCGCAGCTCTGCTGCGTCCGACTGCATGTTGTTGGCTGATTTCTCAAGCCAAGCGTCGATCATATTTTTGATGATGCCTATCTCTCGATTTATATGGCTTGATGAGAAGTGATAAATTTCTTGGATTTTATTTCCGTTTGCCTCTGTTACGAATTTTTCTTGAGGTAACGTATTTGGTAGCCAGCGGAAAATATCTGTATTCTGACGAAGGCGGATCATGTCGCATAACACTCCCCTCGAAATAAAGATCAGGCGATTACCGGCTTCCAAATATAGCCGATCAATCTTCTTTAAATGCTCGATGTTCGCATAACTATAGAAGAGCTTTCGGTTCTCCGATTTATTTCCTATGGTAGGTATATCGAGAAGCTCAATGAAGCTTATGAACTCTGCGTAACTGCTATCCAGACCAATCCTGCGAAAATTATTATGGAAGGGCCTTCCATTCTGTGTCTTGTTGAAGGGATACTCATCAATTAGAAACGGATGGTGAACATAATATTTTTCCCAAAACCTAACACCATCTTCCTGGTACTCAAGAATATATTTAAAGAAATCATGTTCGGAAATTTGAGGTGAGTAGTTTGCGTCTGAGCTTAAAAAA
>JAACFA010000314.1 GCA_009937625.1 Gammaproteobacteria bacterium
AACCCAGGCGGCCGACGAGATAAAGCTCGTGGTTGGCAATCGTGACGAACTGGAGCAATAGCTAAATGTCATCAACCCTTGAAACAGTCAGTAACAATATTCTCGAACCAAGCGAGCTGCGGCTCGAGCAGCTTGGTGGATTTCTCGATACCCTGCAGGGCCAGCACATCGATGCCGGCGATCTTTATTTCCAGACCAGCCAGCAGGAATCATGGGTGATGGACGATGGCATACTGCGCGAGGGCAGTTTCAGTATCGAAAAAGGGGTTGGCATTCGCGCCATGTCCGAAGAAAAAACCGGGTTTTCCTATTGCGACGACCTGCAGGGTAACGCGATAACGCAGGCCGTCAGGAATGCCCGCGCCATCGTCCGGCAGGGGCAGTCGGGTAGCAGCAAAATCGTGCTGAATAACAAACCCGCACCGGCACTTTACTCGGCTGATAACCCGGTTGACGGACGTAGCGCCGAGGACAAGGTGGCGCTGCTCAAGCAACTCGACGAGTACACCCGGTCCCTGGACGAGCGTATCGAACAGGTGATTATCTCGCTGTCCGGCGGTATCGACCATATCCTCGTTGCCGCTACCGATAATACGCTGGCGGCGGATATCCGCCCTCTGGTGCGACTCAACGTCACGGTCCTCATGCACCAGGGAGAGCGCCGGGAACAGGGCAGTGCCGGAGGCGGTGGCCGGCATGCCTATGACGTGTTTTTCGATACCGATCGGGCCTATGAACTGGCGCGGGAGGCAGTCAGGCAGGCGGCGACTAATCTCGAGTCGGTGGCGACTCCGGCTGGCAGTATGCCGGTCGTGCTGGGACCGGGCTGGCCCGGGGTCCTGCTGCACGAGGCGGTCGGGCATGGTCTCGAAGGCGATTTCAATCGCAAGGGCACCTCGGCGTTCAGCAATCGAATGGGTGAACTGGTGGCATCGCCGCTGTGCACCGTGGTCGACGATGGAACCCTTAAGGATCGGCGTGGTTCGCTGAGCGTCGATGACGAGGGCGTGCCGGCGCAATGCACGACCCTGATCGAAAACGGCGTGCTCAGGGGATACATGCAGGACAAGATGAACGCGCGCCTGATGGGTACGCAATCGACGTCCAACGGCCGCCGCGAATCTTTCGCGCATTTACCGATGCCGCGCATGACCAACACCTATATGCTGCCGGGAGAAAGCGAACCCGACGAAATCATTGCCAGCGTCGACAAGGGTTTATACGCGGTTAATTTTGGCGGCGGGCAGGTCGATATTACCTCGGGGCGTTTTGTGTTTTCGCTGTCCGAGGCTTACCTGATAGAAAACGGCAAAGTGACCGCCCCGGTCAAGGGCGCGACATTGATTGGCTCCGGCCCCGAGGTCATGGGCAAGATTTCGATGGTGGGTAACGATCTGCAGCTGGACCAGGGAATCGGCGTCTGCGGCAAGGAAGGGCAAGGGGTGCCGGTCGGGGTGGGGCAGCCCACGCTCAAGATCGACGAGATAACCGTCGGTGGCACCGACTAGTTGACCGAGACCGCGACAATCTCCATTCCGTTGTCGCCGCTTTGCAGCGTCAGCAGGCCCAGGAATTCGCCCTGGTAGCGAGAACTCGAAAGCCGCCACAGGATGGTGATCGAGTTTTCCCGATGGAGCGAATCGATAAACTCGAAATCCGGTTCGATCGTCGTCAGCAGCGGAAAATCCTCGCAACTCTGGCGAAAATGCTCTTCCGAAAGTTTTGCCAGTAAATCGGTCGAAAAGCCGCGCGAAAACCGCGCGTAATCGTGCTCGCGCGCGGCTTCGATTATATTCCTCCAGATGGGCTCGGCGACCGCCCGTATCTGTTCTTTCTGTAATTTCGAAAACTGGTTCATTATGTCGGGCTCCCGCTTGATTGCGGCTCGGTCTGTAATGCGATGCGAACATCTTCGTAAATCGACAACATTGTCGGCACCACCAGTAGAATCAGCAAGGTTGCAAACGCGAGCCCGAAAGCAATCGAGACCGCCATCGGGATCAGGAACTGTGCCTGGCGCGAGGTTTCGAACAACAGCGGGGTCAGGCCGGCAATCGTGGTTAGCGAAGTCAGTAATACCGCGCGCAGGCGTTGGCAGGCTGCCTCTTCTAGTGCAGCCCGAACCGCCATCCCCTTGTCCCTGAGCTGACGATAAAAGATCACCAGTATGATCGAGTCGTTGACGACGATACCGGATAGCCCGAAAAAGCCAAACATCGACAGGATGGTCAGGTTCATTCCCATGATCCAATGTCCGATGACCGCACCGGTCAATCCCAGCGGGATAGCCAGCATTACCAGGAACGGCCATCCGTAGGACGAAAAAACCCAGGCCAGCACCAGGTACATCAAGGTTAGCGCTATGATGGCGCCGACACGCATATCGGCGAAGGTTTCACGCTGGCTGGCGGAGCGCCCCTCGACGCTGTAGTTAATGCCGTACTTGCTGGACAGCTCGGGCAGCGTGAACTGCTGCAGATCGTTGACAATCTCGGCGGTATTGTTGAGCGCGGCATCGACATCCGCGGAAACGTCTACCGACAGCCTGCCGTTGAAGTGGCGCAGGGTTTCGAAGCCCTGCGACGAATTCGCCATTGGGCAGCTTGATCGGCAATTGTAGCAGGCTGTCGAGCTTGCGTTGCTCGACGGTGGGCAGTTGCAGCCGTACTTCGACTTCATCCGCGCCTGATTGAAATCGCTCCAGAATGATCCCATCATAGGCGGCTCTCAACTGACGACCGAGATCGGTAATCGAAAGTCCCAGGGCCGCACCCGCAGGGCTTAGTTCATAGATCAACTGTTCCCTGCCGTAGGGCAGGTCATCGTCGACGGCGCTGACGCCGGGGATGGTTTCCAGGGTTTGAGCCAGGTCCAGCGCGGCAGCCTTGAGAACATGCGGCGTCGACCCGGTGAGCCTGAGATTCAGGTCACGGCGGGCAGGTCCGACGCGGCGCGACGTGATCTGGAAACTCTCTACCCCGGGCGGGACCTCGATGCGTGAGCGCCAGTTTCGAACGAAGCTGGGGTTGTCGGTTTCGCGCTGGTCGGACCCCAGCAGCTCGACATAAATTGCTCCGATGCGTTCCCCCGTGATTTGCCGACCGCGACCTACCGTCGACGCGTGCTGCCGGTAATAGGTTGAAACCACGGTTTCGTCGATATCGTCGATGGTGTTAC
>JAACFA010000098.1 GCA_009937625.1 Gammaproteobacteria bacterium
TTCAGCGCGACCTTGACCGGCCTCGTAATGTCGACCTTCTACGTCGGGTTTTTGCTCGGCTCGATCATGACACCGCGGATTACGATCCGGGTAGGGCATATCCGCGTGTTTGCCGCCTTTGCCGCACTTTCCTCGGCGGCCATTTTAATGCACGCGTTGATCGTAACGGTACCGGCATGGATCGCCATGCGCCTGATCAGCGGTTTCTGTTTCGCCGGTTTGTATATCGTTGCAGAAAGCTGGCTGAACGATCGGGCCGATAACGAGTCCCGGGGCAAGCTGCTGTCGCTCTACATGGTCGTGACCTATATCGGGGTTGGTGCCGGACAATTGCTGTTGAACCTGGCGAGTCCGCTTGATTTCGAACTGTTCATCCTGGTTTCGATACTGATTTCGGTCGCCGTGGTGCCGTTACTGTTATCGGCCGGCTCGCCACCCACTTTTCACGATTCGGTCAAAATCAGCCTGTTCGAGCTGTTCCGCCTGACCCCGCTGGGTCTCGTCAGTATGTTTGCCGTGGGTATGGTGACAGCGACCTTCTTTGCGCTGGGACCGGTTTATGCGCAGCGCATCGGGCTCAATATCCGCGACACGTCGTATTTCATGACCGCGGCGGTAGTGGGTACGGTAATCCTGCAGGGTCCGATTGGCGTCCTGTCCGATCGCTTCGACCGACGCATCGTGCTAACGCTGATAACCATTTTTACCGCGCTTTCGGCCCTGGTCTGTATTCCCGCGGAACAGCTTTCGACCGAGGCGCTGTTACTGGCGATCGGCCTGTTCGGTGGGCTTGCGTTCCCGCTTTACTCGGTCTGTATCGCCTACACCAACGATCACCTCGACCCGAATCAAATGATTGCCGCCAGCGGCGCGCTGGTGCTGGTTGGCGGGCTCGGTGCGGTAACCGGTCCGGTCCTGTTTGCGGCGTTAATGGATATCTACGGCAACCAGGCCCTGTTCTGGTCGATTGCGGCGGTGCATGGCCTAACCGGCCTGTTCGCGGTTTATCGTATGTTGATCAGCGCACCGGTACCGCTCGACAAGCAGGGACCGAGCACGGCGACCGCGGTGCATCCATCCGGCTCGGCAATCGAATCCATCCAGCAGTATACGCACGATGAAACCGGGTTCGATTTAGAAGATGAAAGATAAAAGCATCGGCGCCTCGAGTCGAGGCGCCGGGAATCCGGGGAACTAAAACTACAATTTGTCGACCAGTGTTTGTATGTACTGGGTACGCAGCGCGATATCTTCTTCCAGGTGCTTGAGTTCCTCCCTGATCATCGCGGCCAGGTCCAGCCCCTTGTCCCGGGCCGCCTTCAACACCTCGAGTTCATGCAGGGCTTCTCTAAATGCCGGTGAACTCTCGAACATTGTCTCGGTCTGCCGGGTACCGCTATCGACCATCACCGATTTCTTAATTTGTGGAAACTTGTAGCGTCGACTGACCGGCAGTAACGAGCCCTTCTTGCGGTCGTAAGTAATATGCAGGATATCGGTTCGTCCCACCGTGTAGATCGCAAATTTTTCGATTTGCTCAGGATGCTTAATTCCCATTTCGGTCAGTTTTGGGTAGTCGCTCATGTCATGTTAATCCTGTTTTTTTATGGGACGTGGACCTGTGGATCTTCCTGGCCCAGCTTTTCGTAACCCAGCAATATCTTCTGGGCTTCTGCTTCGGCTTCCTGCAACTGCTCGAGGGTTAGGTGACAGGAAATCTGGTGACCTCTTTCAAGCTCCAGCGTCGGCGGGGTTTTCAATTCACAAGTACCTTCGATGGCGAGCGGACAGCGATTGTAAAATGGACAACCTCTCGCCGTAATTTCGACACCCCGTGCAATACCCACCGCCATTTCTCGTTTTTTCATCGTATCCTCGAGCCAGCCGATGCGCAGTTCCGGTACCGAGCTGATTAGCAGGCGCGTGTACGGATGGAAAGGTGGCTCCAGCACTTCGTCGGTGGGCCCCTGTTCGACCACGCGTCCGGCATAGAGTACGACGATTTCATCGGCAAACGAGGCGACCGTGGAAAGGTCGTGGCTGATGAAAACAAAGGATACCCCGGTCTTGTCACGCAACGCCGTCAGCAACTTGATGACATTGGCGCCAACGATACTGTCTAGTGCCGAGGTCACTTCGTCGCAGAGCATGACCTCGGGATTTGCCGCGAGTGAGCGCGCCATGTTGATGCGCTGTTTTTGGCCGCCGGAGAGTTCCATCGGATAGCGGCTTGCGAATGCTGCCGGTAATTCGACCATTTCCAGGATCTCGGCAACCTTCGCATGTTTCTCCTTGCCTTTGAGCCCATGATAGAACTCGAGTGGTCGACCGATAATATTACCGATAAGCTGTTTCGGGTTTAACGCGGTATCGGCCATCTGGAATACGAACTGTACCTTCTGCAGTTCCTCGAGTTTCCGGTCGTGCAGGTCACCCTCGAGTTTCTTGCCGTCCAGGATGATGTCACCCCGCGCGGGCGGCAACATTCCGGCCATGACACGGGCCAGGGTGGACTTACCGCAGCCCGATTCGCCGATAACGCCGACGACATGTCCATTCTTGACGCTGACATTGATGTCCTTGAGGATCGGAATTACGGGTTCACCGTCGACGATACCGCCATAGCCCGCGGTCATGTCCTTGACCTCGATATTATCGATATCGCGATGGTGCTCATGGGTCAACTCGACCCCCTGACCGGCCTCGGGTTTGGGTCGCACCGCTTCCATCAGGCGCTTGGTGTAAGCATGCGACGGATGGTTAATGATTTGATCGGCGGATCCCTGTTCCATGATTTCGCCGCTGTAGAGCACGACGATGTGATCTGCGACCTGGGCCACGACTGCGAGGTCGTGGGTAACGTAAACCGCGGCCGAGTTTTCTTCGTGGATGACCTTCTTGAAGGCTTTCAAGACTTCAATTTGCGTGGTGACGTCGAGCGCCGTGGTAGGTTCGTCGAGCACCATCAGGTCGGGTTTGCCACAAAGCGCCATGGCCGCCATCAAACGCTGCAATTGACCGCCCGATACCTGGTGTGGATAACGGTGTCCAATACGGTCGGCGTCGGGCAATTCCAGCGCATGGTAAAGCTCGATCGCACGCTCGTTGGCCTCTTGCTGCGTCAGGCGACCGTGCAATACCGCGGCCTCGGTGACCTGTTCATTGATCGTGATCGCCGGGTTGAAGGTTGCCGCCGCGCTTTGTGCGAGGTAGGCGACGTTACCGCCGCGCAATTCGCGCTGCGCTAACGGCGGCATGGTCAGGACATCTTTGCCGAACAACTGGCATTCGCCGCCGGCAAAATGCAGCCCGGGTTTGGTATAGGCCAGCGTCGCTAACGATATCGTTGTCTTGCCCGATCCGGATTCACCGATCAGGGCGACCACTTCACCCTTGTGAATATCGAAGCTGACACCCTTGACAATCGGAACTTCTTCGCCGTCATCGTTGGTGGCGCTGATGCGGAGATCTTTTACTTCGAATAGTTTTTCCCGATTCATATCATTATGTCCCATTGTGCTACACCATTTTCTTCGCGAGGCTGCCACCGGACTTGGCGGAAATGTCATCGACGATCAGGTTGATCGCGATGGTGAAGGACGCGATTGCGACCGCTGGCCAGATTGCCGCGTATGAGCCGTAGGTCAGGCCCTGCAGGTTTTCGCGTACCATGCTGCCCCAGTCGGAAGCCGGCGGCTGCACGCCCAGCCCAAGGAAACTCAGGCTCGAAATGAACAGCACCACGAAGACCAGGCGCAGGCCGAAGTCGGTCGCCAGCGGCATTGCCGCGTTCGGTAATACTTCGGCCCTGATGATCCACCAGATGCCCTCACCACGGGTGGCCGCGGCTTCGACATAATCCTGCACCATGATGTCCTGCCCGAGCGCGCGAGCGATGCGGAATACGCTAGTGGCATAAATTACCGCCGCGGTGCCGATTAGAATGGGGATCGACGAGCCGAGCGCGGCGATCACGATCAAGCCCAGCATGATCGTCGGCAGCGCGAGTATCGCATCGTTAACCCGGCTGATGCCCATGTCGATCCAGCCCCCCTTCACGGCCGCCAGAATGCCGAGCGTTATTCCCATCAGGTAAGCGAGCAGGGTCGCGGCCAGCGAAATGCCGATGGTGTTGCGCGCACCGAAAAGTATGCGCGACAGGGTGTCTCGGCTGAGGTAGTCGGTGCCCAGGTAGAAGTAACCGTATTCGCCCTGGCCGGCCGGCAGGAAGCTGTCATCGCCGTCCATGTCCATTTCATGAAAGGGTGCAATACTCGGTCCGATAACACAGATCACCAACCAGAATACAACGACACCGACCGAGACCCATCCAACCCATGACAGTCTGAATTTACGTTTTGGCGGCGCATCCGGTAATTCGGCAAACGAATCCAGTTCCGCGAGAACTTCTTCTTCTTTTTTACTAGCTACTTGTTCAGTCATTTTATTGTCTCCCCAACTATTTCGGGTTACGCAAGCGCGGGTTGGAAAGTATCGAGCCGACATCCGCAATCAGGATCAACACCACGTAAGTGGCGCAGAATATCATCGCGCAGGCCTGCACCAGCGGCAGGTCCCTGGTCTGCACGCCATCGATCATCAATTTGGCGAGGCCCGGGTAAGCGAAGATGGTTTCGACGATGACCACGCCACTGACGAGATAAGCCAGGTTCAGGGCGATAACGTTTATGATGGGTCCGATCGCATTAAAGAAAGCGTGGCGCAGGATAATGCGGCCCCGCGGTACGCCCTTGAGGATGGCCATTTCGATGTAAGGTGAACTCATGACGTTGAGAATACCGGCCCGGGTCATGCGAATCATTTGCGCCGATACCACGATAACCAGGGTTATCAAGGGCATCGCCAGTGCTTTCATTAGTTGCAGGAAGGATTCATCACCGGTCATGTAGGCCGTGGAAGGTAGCCAGCGCAATTCTACTGCGAGGATTAAGACAGCTACCGTGGCGATGAAAAACTCAGGTACCGAAATCAGGCTCAGGGTGCCGAAAGTGACGATACGATCGAGCCAGGTGCCGGGGTGCATCGCGGCCCACAGGCCGAGCGCGATCGATATGGGAATCGATATCACCGCTACCCACCCGGCCATCATCAGGGTGTTGCCAAGACGCCCGCCGATCAGGCTTGATATGGTTGCGCCGCCGGCCTTGGAGATGCCCAGGTCGCCGGTCATCATGTTTCCAAGCCAGGAGAAATAGCGCACGTAGCCGGGCTGATCGAGACCAAGTTGAGCACGCAGTGCTGCCAGCGTTTCCGGGGTTGCACTCTGACCGAGCACTATTTGTGCCACGTCTCCAGGTAAAATGCTGGTTGCAATAAACACGATAATTGAAACCACGATTAGCGTAGCGAAACCGATACCGATTCGCTGCATGACCATTCGTGTCATCATTGGACTTCCCCCCTTATATTTCTTTTATAACGAAAAGGGCCTGTATAAAAAAATTTATACAGGCCCGGTTCGTACTGCTTTAAATCACTGCTTAGGCGAGCCAGATAAATTCAGGCCATTCGTTGCCGCCCAGTTGCCCGAGCGGTACCGTCGGCATGCCCATGATGTTATTGGCGATACCATCGTTGATATTGGAAAATGCTGGAATAACCATACCACTGCCATTGTGGATCAGGGTCTGCATTTCGCAGTACATGTCATGGCGTTTGACCGGATCGGTTTCCGCCAGTGACAGGCTTAACAACTCACCCATGCGATCATTATTCCAGAAGGTATCATTCCAGTTACCACCAGGTCCGAACTGAATTGCCATCTGCGAATTAGCGGTTGGACGCATATTCCAGGTGACCACGTTCAGCGGTTCCTTCATCCAGACCGCACCCCAGTAGCCGTCGGTTGGCACTTTCTTCAGCTTCAGGTCGAAACCGATCTTGGCGCAGTTGGCCTGTGCGGTAAGGCACATGTCTTCGACGCCGGAAGTGACCGGGGCGACGAAAAGCTCCGCCGAGCTATAGCCCGACTTTTTGAAATGGAATTTGGCCTTGTCAGGATCGTACTCGCGTTGTGGCAACTCACTGCAAAAGTCCTTGCCGTGCGCGAAGCTGATTGGGGTGTCATTGCCAAGAGAACCTTTGCCTTTGAGAACGCGCTTGACGATGCGTTCGCGGTCCTGGATGTACTGCATGCCCTTGACGAAGTCGTCGCTGCTTCCCGGCTCGCTGTTTTTCAGGCAGCAAATACCCAGCTGCAATGCAGCCGGGGTCGACAATAGCGTAACGTTGTCGGCACTTTCTACCTGGCGGAACGCATTCGGATCGATCTGCGTTACCATCTGCATATCACCCGATATCAGCGCGTTGACGCGCGCCACCGGATCGGTAATCGCGGTAATTTCGATTGCGTCGAGGTTGGCACCATCACGCCAGTAATTATTATTACGTGAGTGCACCGACTTTACCCCTGGCTGGAACGAATCCAGGATATAAGGGCCGGTACCGATACCACCACCGGTAGAGCCTTCTTTAACTATCTTGGTCTGGAACAGGCCCATCAGGGTCGGCAGGTCGGCATTCGGCGAATGCAAGACTGCTTTCATTTCATAAGGGCCAACCTTTTTAAACTCCTTGACCGATTTGAGTACCGAATTGATTACCGAAGTTGTATTTTCGCCCAGGTGGCGGTTCATACTATAAACCGCATCGTCGGCGGTGAACTTGGAACCATCGTGCCAGGTAACGCCTTCACGCAGTTTAAAGGTCCACTCGGTCGCGTTAGCATTTGGTTCAAACGACGTGGCCAGTTCGGGTTGCGGCGTCAAATCATTCGCATGCTGCACCAGGCTGTTATAAGTCGCTCGACCGCGGGTATAGTCAATGGTCGAAGTAAACAGAATAGGGTCGAGCTGATCATCGGGGCCGTGCAGGTTGGAAGCCATGCGCACCGAACCACCTTTCTTCGGTGTCGCCGCGAGTACCGCTTTGCCGTCGGTCAGCAAGTGTTCGGCTACTGTCAGAGATACGCCAGTGACCATGGCTAGCTTGAGCGCGTCACGTCGGGTAACGCTGCCGCTGCCGCCTTGCACCATTTTATCGACCAGGTCTTTGTCGGCCTGCGTCAAATTTCTGAAATTCAGTTCAGATTTAGGGTCTTTCATGTTAACTCCTCAGGTTGCTATTTCTTTATACTTTATTGGTGACTAATGAACGTACCCTTAACCCGCATGATCGCTTTTTCCAACAGGATTGAAGGGGTAACCACGATTATCTATCACTAATGGGATAATAGGGTAAAGGGACTGGGTTTTATTGTCAAAGGGCCTGGCTAGCGGGATCGCTGGCATCCTCTCGGCCAAATCCGGGCCGGCCTTAATCAATCAGTGATATCGCCGCTGGATTGGTTTAGAGTACGCGGAATTCTCGTCTCCACTGGCGTAGGACCTTAATTGTTCAAAACCCTCGGCACCGTTGTCGCCTTATTGCTCAGTTACGGGCTGCTACTGCTCGCCAACGGCCTGTTTTCGACCCTGCTGGGGGTGCGCACCCAGGTCGAGGGATTTTCACCAAACCTGGTGGGTTTTATCGTCGCCTGTTACTTTGCCGGGCTGCTGCTTGGCGGGCTGTTCGCCGCGCGTGTCGTTACCCGGGTAGGGCATATCCGCTCGTTTGCCGCGTTTGCCTCGGTGATGTCGGTATCGGCCCTGCTGCTGCCTATTTTCGTAACGCCATTCGCCTGGATGGCGTTTCGCATGCTCGGCGGATTCTGCATGGCGGGGATGATCATGGTCACCGAAAGCTGGCTCAACGAGGCGGCGAGCAACAAGACCCGTGGCAAGATTCTGTCGTTTTACATGATCACCAACTACTTCGCGGCCGGTTGTGGGCAATTCCTGCTGAACGTGGGTGACCCCTCCCAGTTCGAGCTGTTCAGCCTGGCCTCGATCATTTTCTCGCTGGCCCTGTTGCCCGTGCTGCTGACCCGCGCAAAGGCGCCGGTGCCGGTGCATTCGAAACGCATGCACGTCTGGACGCTGTATCGCATTGCACCACTGGGTGTGTTCGGCGTTTTCTGCTGCGGCCTGGTCAATTCCAGTATCCACGGACTGGGTCCGGTGTACGCCACCAACCTGGGCTTTAGCGAGGCACAACTGTCGACCTTCATGGCTGCCATCATCATGAGCGGCCTGTTCCTGCAGTGGCCGATAGGCCACTTGTCGGACCGTATCGGGCGTGGGCCGCTGTTGGCAATTATCCCGGTGCTGGTCGCGCTGGCTGCAGGGTCACTTATATTCGCCACCGAGTATGTGCTGACCCTCGCGGGCGCCATGGTGTTCGGCGCCTTCGTGTTTACGCTGTATTCACTGGCGGCGGCAACCACGAATGACATGGTAACCGCCGAGCAACGAGTACAGGTTGCCGGCGCATTGCTGATTACCTATGGCGCCGGGGCGGCAAGCGGGCCCATCATCGCCGGCCAGTTCATGAGTCAGCTCGGACCGCAGGGGCTGTTTTTCTATTTCGCCCTGATTAACCTGTTACTGGCGACCTTTGCGATCCTGATGCGCGGTCACCGCGCCGGCAGCCCCGACAAGCGCAAACCGTTTGTCGCCGTCCCCGCAACCCAGGCAACCTCGAACCAGCTTTACCTGTCCGCGCACGATGAAGCGCCCGAACATGTCACCCTGATCGATATCGACGAAGATACCGATAAGCAGTAATGCCGGATTCCTGATATGAGCCTGGCACGAGGACAGCTGGTCGTCACCCATCGCAAGGTCTGGCTGCTGGCGGGGCCGATTATTCTCTCCAATATTTCGGTGCCGCTGGTTGGCGCCGTGGATACTGCCGTGGTTGGTCATTTGCCGGAACCGCAGGCAATCGGGGCGGTCGCACTTGGGGCGCTGATCTTCAGTTTTCTTTACTGGGGATTTGGATTTTTGCGCATGGGAACCACTGGTTTCGTTGCCCAGGCTTACGGAGCAGGGAACTGGCGCGGTCTATCCGACACGCTGCTGCGCGTTCTGCTGCTAGCGCTGGCACTTGGCCTGGTTACCGTTATCGCGGGCTGGCCGTTGATCGATTTTGCGTTGTACCTGCTCGAGAGCAGCGCCAAGGTGGAAGGACTTGCGGCCGACTACGCGCATATTCGCATCTGGAGCGCACCGGCGGTGCTTTGCGTTTACGCCTTTACCGGGATTTTCATCGGCATGCATAACACGCGGGCGGCGTTCGTGATGCAGTTGGTGCTGAATATCAGCAACATGCTGCTCGACCTGCTGTTCGTGCTCGGATTCGATTGGGGCGTCGAGGGCGTAGCGTTGGCCTCCCTGATCGCCGAGTACCTGGCAATGCTGGTCGGGTTTTACCTGCTGCGGATTCAACTCGGCAATGCGCTCGCGGGATTCGATCTTGTGCGATTGCTGGACCGTGAATCCCTGTTCAAGCTTTTCAACGCGAATGTCAACATTTTTATCCGCACGCTGTGCCTGCTATTTGCATTTAGTTACTTTACCGCAATGAGCGCGCGCCAGGGAGAAGTCATCCTGGCGGCGAACGCGATCCTGCTGCACCTGCAAAGCATCATGGCCTACGGGCTCGATGGATTTGCCCACGCGGTCGAAGCGTTAGCCGGTAGCGCCTACGGTGCCAACAATCAGCGCCAGTTCAGAAAAGCGGTTTACCTGACCAGTTTCTGGGGTGCGTTGCTCGCGTTGCTGGCGGGGGTTGTTTATCTGTTGCTGGGCGAACCGATAATAAAACTGTTCACCAGTATCGATAGCGTGGTTGGCACTGCGCTGGTTTACCTGCCATGGATGGTCGTCGCACCGTTGATATCGGTCTGGAGCTTCCAGCTCGACGGCATCTTCATCGGTACCAGTCACACTCGCGAAATGCGCAATGCAATGATCGTCTCGTTGTTGGCCTACCTCGCATTGTTGCAGTGGTTGATACCGGCCTATGGCAACCACGGTCTGTTTCTCGGGCTGGCTGTCTTCATGTTGATCCGCGCGCTGTCGCTGGTATTCTACTTTCCCGGGATCGAGGCGGCGATTCGCGTCGGCGGCGAAAAGCAACGATGAATCCGGGCATTCCACCGGTGCCTGAGGGAGTACATTATCAACCAGGAAACCAGCGATGAAGTCGTTCGATAAGCAACATCGTTTTCTACTCGGTGCGCTGTCGCTCGGCCATCTGACCAACGACTGGGTCGCCGGAACGCTGTGGCTGCTGGCGCCGGCGATTGCGGCAAGCCAGGGCCTGGGCCCGGCGGAAGTCGGTTTGATACTGACCATCAACGGCATCGGTGCCGGGCTTGCCTACATTCCGGCCGGTGTAATCTCGGATCGCTCGACCCGGCCCGGTTTCC
>JAACFA010000315.1 GCA_009937625.1 Gammaproteobacteria bacterium
CCTTTCGGCTTCGACGTGGTGCCCGAGGTGTACATGATCGCGGCCAGGTCGGTGTCGCCGGCCGGGCAGGCCCAGGGTGATCCGGGATACGTATTCAAGGCGGCCTCGAAGGATTCCGTTAGCGGAGTATCGGTGTACGGATCGCAAACGATGACTTGCTCGAGGCCGTCTAGCCCCTGGCGGCATTTTTCTAGGGTCGCCAGGTGTTCGGTTGTGGTAAACGCGATTTTCGAATCCGAGTGCCCCAGCAAATAAGTCAGCTCGTCGGCCGAGGCCAGCACGTTGGTCGGCATCATCACGGCGCCGAGTCGCGCGCCGGCGAACCACAGCAGGATAAACGCCGGGCAGTTAGGCAGGTGCAGGTTGAATATATCCCCGGGTCGCAACCCCTGCGCGGCGAGATAATGGCAGGCGCGGTTGACCATCGCATCGAGTTCGCGGTAAGTCAGACGCTGCCGAAAGCCGCCCTGCTCCGCGTCCGCCGGCGGCTGGCGCTCGAACAGCAGGAAGTCCCGGTCGCCGTGGCGGACCGCGCCGTCGCTGATTAAATCCGAGAGGTTCATGACTCTACCGCAATGCCCCGTTACACCGTAATGATTGTCGAGTCGGCCCCGGCGGTCAAGACTCAGGGTTGGGACGGGTCCATAAGAACAGCCCGATGCACATGAAAAACAGGCTCATGCCGAGTACCAGGCCCCAGTGATAGTCGCGCCACAGCAGGAAGGACCAGCTCGCGATCATCATCGCCGTGGCCAGCCACTTGGCGCCGAGCGGAACGGCACCCTGCTGCTGCCAATCGTCGAGCAGGCGCGCGAACCGCGGCTGTTGGTAAATCCAGTCGTGCACCCGCTGCGAGCCCTTCGGCGCCGCCCACACAGCCACCAGCAGAAACGGTGTTGTTGGCAGCAACGGCAGGAACACGCCGGCTATACCGAGGCCGGTCGTGGTATAGGCGAGCAACAGGTAGCCCAGCCGGGCGTGTTTACCGGGCATTGGGTGTTCCTGGGCCGAATGTTCCGCGTCGTTGCTCATATTGTTAACATCCGCACACACAATACCCATCTATGGACGATTTTCCCAGTGTTGGGCTGGCGTGGGAAGTTTGATAATCAAACCAGAATTGTAAGATTCCCGCCGGGCCGCGCAGGCTTACGCGGGAATGACGTGGCCTGGCGTCATCCCGGCCCCCGAGCCGGGATCTTGTTTCGATGGCGAGCTTCGAGATACCCGCTTAAGCGCTGGAAATCCGATGTCGGATGGCTAGTGGCGCGTGGCGGAATCCGGGATATCGAAATCGCCCTCGATCAGGCCGATGAACTTGTCGCAGCGGTCCTCGGCCGTGACGGTTTCGAGCAGCATCTGCTTCTCGCCGATATCGAACGGTAAGGCCATCGTCAGGCTATCGACCAGGCGCATGACCGACAGGCGTTGCAGCATTTCCATGTCGGTCTCGAACCCTTTGGCCTCGAAATAGCCGCGCAAGGTTTCCATCAGTTGTGCATGCCGGCCCTCGAGCAAACCGCCGCGATCGGCATAATCCTCGCTGAACCGCGACCAGTCCGGCACGATCATGCGGTAACCGCGGGTGGTGCTCAGCTCTTCCACCAGGTCGAAGCGGCAAACCCCGGTCAACACCATCTCGATGCGGCAGTCGGCGGTTTCACGATACTGCGTGATACGACCGGCGCAACCGGTGCGGAAAACCTCGGATTCGCTACCCGCGGCCGGGTCAGGCTGGATCATACCGATCATGCGGTGACCGCCGAGCGCGTCGTTGATCATGTTCAGATAGCGCGGCTCGAAGATATTGAGCGGCAATTCGGCCCCGGGCAGAACCACGGCGCCGGGCAGCGGAAAAATAGGCAGCGTTTCAGGTAACGAAGCAAACGGCGTGATAAAGGGACTGGTGCTCATCTTGATTCTCCTTGCGCTGGATTTCGACCGGGCTCGCCGGTTTAGGTTCAATACGCCCAGGAGCGTGACACAGATCATCAAGTCGCAACTTGATCTGCCCTATAATATGGACAGTTTTTTTCATTTGGTATACTTTGAAAAGTTCCTATCACCGATTTCAAGGCGAATCCATGTCTAAAGACGTCGAAAAAGAAAAGCCAAAGAAAATCTCGAACAAACAATACGAACAAGAACTGGCCAAGCTGCAGATCGAACTGGTCAAGCTGCAGGAGTGGATCAAGGAAAAGGGGCTGAAAGTCGTCTGCATCTTCGAGGGCCGCGATGCGGCCGGCAAGGGCGGCGTCATCAAACGGATTACCGAGAGCCTGAACCCGCGCATCTGCCGCGTGGTCGCTCTCGGCACGCCTACCGAACGCGAAAAGACGCAGTGGTATTTCCAGCGCTACGTGCCGCACCTGCCCGCCGCGGGTGAAATGGTGCTGTTCGATCGCAGCTGGTATAACCGCGCCGGCGTCGAGCGCGTCATGGGTTTTTGTACCGACGCGGAGTATGAGGAATTCATGCGCAGCTGTCCCGAATTCGAACGCATGCTGGTGCGCTCGGGCATCATCCTGATCAAGTACTGGTTCTCGGTCAGCGACGAGGTACAGGAAAT
>JAACFA010000004.1 GCA_009937625.1 Gammaproteobacteria bacterium
ACGTCATGATGTGCGGCAGCTCGGCCATGATTACCGACGTTAGCGCCGAGTTGATTTCCCGCGACATGAAAAAACATCGGCGCCGCGATCCCGGTCATTTCACTACCGAGAAATATCACTAGTCAGAGTCCTCGAGCCAGCTTTGTCGGGCAGGCTCCGGGGTATTTACCGGGCGCGTAACAAATCGATCAGCGACAGCGTCATACGCGCGGTCGCGCCCCACAGCATCTCGCCATCGTAAAGGTCGTAGTAAACAATCGGCCACGGCCGCCGGGATTCCGGGTGCCGGCGCTCCTCGGTGCGGTAATTGGATTCGTGCGCCAGCCAGTTGAGCGGAATCGTAAACGCGCGCGCGACTTCGACCTCGTCCAGCGTCAACTCGTACGGCCAGGGCACGACGCCGACGTAGGGGCGCACCTGGAACTCGCTGATGGTGTGATGATGATTGATATGCCCCAGCACTTCGATGTCGTTCGCGGCAATGCCTACCTCTTCCTCGGTCTCGCGCAGCGCCGTAGTCAGTAGCGAGTCGTCGCTGGCTTCCCGTTTACCCCCGGCAAAAGCGACCTGGCCGCTGTGGCGGTCCCCCTCGCAGTGCGCGCGCCGAATGTAGAGGATATGCCAGGCTTCCTCGATGCGCAGGAAGGGCATCAGTACCGCGGCCTCGCGGGCCGAATCGCTCAGCATTTCCGGGGGTACATCATAGGTCCTGCCGCCCTGGGCATGCAGCCGGTCGCGAATTTCATCGGCGCTGAGCTGGTCGAGATCAGGCACGTCTGTTTTTAGTTTCCCGCCGTGCACTAGCCTGCAACAGAATTGCGCGGCGCTGCTCATTGTCGGCACCACCCCAGGCACAGATCTCATCGATGCTGCGATAACAGCCCACGCAAACATCGTCGCTATCCAGCGTGCATTTGCGCACGCAGGGCGACTCGACGCGCAACGCGTGGTTAATATCCGAAGTCGCCATGATCGAATTCCGGGTGACTCTTGAAGTACTCGATCGATTGATCGATTTGCTGCAACAGGCGCTGCTTATCCTTGCCGAGCACAGCTTTCAGCACCATGTGATTGGATGCATGATCGCTACGGAAAATGGTGTTTTCGAGCTGCAGTGCGCCGATAAAGGTTTTCATTTCCTGGCACAACCCCACCGTATCGAGTTCCTCGAAACGGTTATCGAACCCCGCCTCGAACCGCTCGCGTCCCTTGTAAAATGTCAGCACCAGCGTTGCGAGGTAATCGGGTTGCGTCTCGTTCGCCAGGCGCGCCGACGCCAGCGCGTGTTGCCGGCTCAATGCCCTACCGCCGAGACCGTTCAGTATCATCACCGAGGTCTTGATGCCGGCCGCCCGGGCGCGCAGCAGCGCCTCCGCGGTAGTCGCGTGGGTCTCGCCCTTGTCGATCTTTTGTAAAACCTCGTCGTCACCGCTTTCGGCACCCACGTAAACGATCTTCAGCCCCAACGCCGCGAGTTCGGCCAGATCGTCGTCACTCTTGCGCTTCAGGTTTGCCGGCAGGCAGTAGGACGAGACCCGGTTCACCGTCGGCAGCGAGATCCTGATTTCCTCGAGAATGTTGCGCAGGCGCCGCATCGGTAACACCAGCGCATCGCCATCGGCGAGAAATACGCGGCGCGGCGTCAAACCCTGTTCGGCGCAGTTGCGGATTTCGGCCAGCACTTCCGATTCAGGTCGCGCCCTGAATTTCTTTTGCGGATCGGTGTACATTTCACAGTAGCTGCAGCGGTTCCAGCTACAGCCGTTGGTGACCTGGAAAATGAGCGATCGCGCCTCGCTCGGCGGGCGAAACAGCGGCTCGATATATTGCGCGGGGAGTTGTCGAAACATGGTAACAGAAGGCTTAAGTTATCACTGCAGCATGACACAAGTTCGACGGGCTTGCATCATACGATAAATCCTGTAGTTTTACCCCGATGCGGGTGTCGATTATCAAGCTCGGCCATTTTACGAGATGGACCGAGGAGCGCTCATATCGGGGGCCACGCCCCAGGCTACCCGACCCGAGTCGTGATCGGGTAAAAACAGGGTGCATTCAGGTAACTTCTGATTTGTCAGACAAAACAAAAACGACTAGCATTAGCGCGCCTTCTAGAACCAAAAAAACCTGTTAACCACGCTGGAGTCCCGTTTTGGCTGACAAGATCCTGAGCATATCACGGCGCACGCGCAAAACTCCGTTCACCCCACGCGTCGAGGCGGCCGGCGTCAAGGGTTACACGGTCTACAACCACATGCTGCTACCCACCTTCTTCGAGAGCAACGAGGCGGATTACTGGAGCCTGTGTCAGGACGTCCAGGTGTGGGACGTTTCCTGCGAACGGCAGATCGAGGTCTCGGGTCCGGATAGCGAGCGCCTGATCCAGTTAATGACGCCGCGCGACATCTCCAGGGCCGTCATCGGCCAGGGAATGTATGCGCCGCTGTGCGATGAACATGGCGGCCTGGTAAACGATCCGGTCTTGATAAAGTTCGCCAAAAACGACTGGTGGATTTCGATCGCAGATAGCGACGTCCGTTTATGGGCACGCGGCCTCGCGTTCGGCCTTGGCCTCGACGTCCAGATCCGGGAGGCAGCGGTCTGGCCGCTTGCGGTGCAGGGTCCGAAGGCGGAGGAACTAGTTACCCGGGTATTTGGCGACGAAGTTCCGGGTATTCGCTTCTTTCGCTCCAAAATGCTCGAGTTCCGCGGCAAGGCGATGATGGTGATGCGCTCCGGTTACAGCAAGCAGGGCGGTTTCGAAATTTATCTGAATGACCCCGACCTGGCCGAGCCGCTGTGGGACGAGCTGTTCGACAAGGGGCAGGATCTGAACGTGCGGCCCGGCGGGCCAAACCTGATCGAACGTATCGAGAGTGGCTTGCTGTCTTACGGCAATGACATGAATTTCACGCATAACCCGTTCGAGTGCGGCCTCGACGCCTTTATCGACCTTGACGCCGAGATCGAAGCCATGAGCCTGCCCGCGCTGCGCAAGATCCAGGGCAAGCACGTGCACCAACTGGTCGGGCTGGTATTCGACCAGCCGGTGGAGTTCGACGATTTCAAGGTAATCGCGGACGATGGCGTGGTCGGCGACGTGCGCTCGCAAGTCTGGTCGCCGCGCTACCGGAAGTTCCTGGCGATGGCGATGATGAAGCGGGATTTCCTCGAAACCAGCCAAAGCGTAACGGTCGATGGAAAAACCGGTAAAATAGTCGACCTGCCCTTCGATTTTGACGCGATTTGCTAACCCGGGAGACCAAAATGAGTCGATCTTCGTACCTCAAACCTGACACGGTGGCGCTGCATACCGGGTACGTGCCGGAGAGCGATCACGGTTCACGCGCGGTGCCAGTCTACCAGACCACGTCCTACGTATTCGAAAGCGTCAGCGACGGCTCGTCGTTGTTCAATGTCGAACAGGGTGGCCATATCTACAGCCGTATCACCAACCCCACGGTGGCGGTGCTGGAGCAGCGCATCGCCGCGCTCGAAGGCGGCAGTGGCGCGATTTGTACCGCGTCGGGCATGAGTGCACTGTTTACCGCCTTTATTACGCTGTGCTCGGCCGGCGATCACCTGATTTCGGCGACGCAAATCTACGGCTCCACCGCGACCCTGCTGAAACACACCATCAAGCGCCTCGGTATCGAATGCAGTTTCATCCCGATCAATGACGAACAGGCGCTGCGCGACGCGATCCAGCCGAATACCAAGATGGTATTTTGCGAGTCGATCGGCAACCCGGGCCTGGAAATTGCCAATATCCCCGCAATCAGCGCGATCGCGCACGAAGCCGGGATACCGCTGGTGGTCGATGCGACCTTTGCGACGCCCACCCTGTGCCGACCGATCGATCACGGCGCCGATATCGTGGTTCACTCGGTGACCAAGTGGATGGGTGGTCACGGTGTCGCAATCGGCGGTGCAATCGTCGACGGCGGACGCTTCGACTGGGCGCAGAGCGGCCGCTTCCCGGAGTTGACCGAGCCCTATGCGCCGTTCCACGGCATCCGCTTCTGGGAAGAGTTCGGGCCCTCGGCGCTGGCAATGAAAATGCGCGCCGAATCGATGCGCGACGTGGGCGCGGCTATGAGTCCGCACAACGCGTTTCTAATCCTGCAGGGGCTCGAAACCCTGAGCCTGCGCATGAAACAGCACGTTGCCAATGCCGCGCAGCTGCTCGCATGGCTGCAACAGCAAGAGTCGGTAACCTGGACCAACTATCCCGACATGGAATCGAATCCCAGTCACGCGCTGGCGGCGACCCTGTTTCCGCAGGGCGCGGGGTCGATGCTGTGCTTCGGGGTGGTCGGCGGTCGCGCCGGCGGCGCGGCGTTCATCGATTCGCTGCAGCTGGCGTCCAACCTGGCCAACGTCGGGGACGCGCGCACGCTGGTGCTGCACCCCGCGAGCACGACGCATTCCCGGCTTACGGTCGACGATATGCAGGCAGCCGGTATCAGTGAAGACATGATCCGCGTCTCGGTCGGCATCGAGGATATCGCCGACATCAAGGCCGATTTCAAGCGCGGTTTCAAGGCCGCGCAGCGCGTCGCTGGAGCAGCCTGATGTACCTCGACGTACGTGGTAACAAAACCTACGCCGCGACCGGCGGCAAGGAATTCGACAACAGCCTGCCGACCGTCATGTTCGTGCACGGCAGCGGGCTCGACCATCGCAGCTGGGCGCTGCAGACCCGCTGGTTCGCCTATAACGGTTACTCGGTGCTGGCGCCAGACCTGCCGGGCCATAGCCTGTCTGACGGCAAGCCGCTCGAAAGTATCGAGGATATGGGCGCCTGGCTGGCTGAATTTATTCGCGCCGCCGGCGCCGACAGCGTGCACGCGGTCGGGCATTCGCAGGGCTTTCTCGACGTGCTCGAGCTGGCGCGCCAGGCGCCGGAGTTACTGAAATCGATTACTGGCGTCGGCACGGCGGGGGCGATTCCGGTCAACCCGGCATTGATCGACGCCGCCGCTAACAGCGCTGGCGCCGCCGCGGAAATGCTGTTGATGTGGGGTTTCGGCCCCGATGCCCAGTTCGGGATCAGCGCGGTGCCTGGAATGCAGCCGATTGCGATCGGGCGTCAGATCATGGCGCGCAACCCGCTATACGAAGACCTGGTCGCCTGTAACAATTACCGCGAAGGCAGCGCGGTTGCGAAAAGCATCGACCTGCCATCGCAGTTGGTTCTGGCGCGCAAGGATTTGCTGACTCCATTCAAGGCAGGCATGGCATTTGCCGAAGAGTTAAACGCCAGCGTCACGATTATCGAACGTTACGGACATATGTTACCCATAGAGGCCCCGCGCCAAACGCTACAAAAGCTGCGTGAACTGATCGGTGGACTCGAGCACAGCAGCGAGAGGAAATAGCATGAGCATTCGGAAAGTTGCCGTAATCGGCGCCGGCACCATGGGTTCGGGCATTGCCGGCCAGGTTGCCAACGCGGGTATCGAGGTCTGGCTGCTGGACCTGCCTTCCGAGGACAATCCCAATGCGCTGGCGGAACGCGGGTTACAGCGCCTGCAGGACCCGAATCAACCGGGACTAATCAGCAAGCAGGCTGAAAGCCTGATTCGTCTCGGCAACACGCGCGACGATTTCGAACAGCTGGCCGATTGTGACTGGATCGCCGAGGCGGTGGTCGAACGGCTGGACATCAAGCAGGACCTTTACCAGCGTCTCGACACGGTCTGCAAGCCAGACGCAATCATCACGTCGAATACCTCGACCATCCCGATCCGGTTACTGGTCGAGAATATGCCGCAATCCTTTCGACGCCGTTTCGCGATTACCCATTTTTTCAACCCGGTACGCTTCATGCGCCTGCTCGAACTGGTACGCGGTGAAGATACCGATCCCGCCATCATCGAGCTGCTGGGTGATTTCTGCGAACAACAGCTCGGCAAGGGCGTCGTACCCTGCCTCGATACCCCTGGCTTTCTCGGCAACCGCGTCGGGGTCTTCGCGATCCAGTGCGCGCTGCATGCCGCCTTCGACCTCGGGTTGACGCCGCTCGAAGCCGACGCAATCTTCGGCCGCCCGATGGGCATACCCAAGACCGGCGTTTTCGGCCTTTACGACCTGATCGGCATCGACCTGATGTCGGACGTGGTGCAAAGTCTGGTTAACATTCTGCCCGAGAGCGACGCGTTTCACGCCGAGGCGGCAAAAATCCCGTTAATGACGCAGATGATCGCCAACGGGCAGACCGGCAACAAGCAGGGCCAGGGATTTTATCGTGACAGCGAATCCGGGCGCGAAGTGCTGAGCCTCGAAACCGCGCAGTACCAGGAGGCACCGCGGCTTAACCTGCCGCTAGCCGAACTGGCCGAGCGCGAAGGGATCAACAAGTTGCTGCAGGATGACAGCCTGCATGGTCGCTATGCCTGGCGCGTCCTGTCGCGCAGCCTGAGCTACGCGGCCTCTTTGATCCCCGAGGTCGGGGAAGACCCGGTCGGTATCGACGATGCAATGAAGCTTGGTTACAACTGGATCAAGGGTCCGTTCGAAATGATCGACGAAATCGGCGTCGATGACTTTATCGGGCGGCTCGAAGCGGACAACATGCCGGTACCCGGGTTCCTCGCCGAGGCCGCCGGTTCCAGTTTCTACCGGGTTAGCGATGGCGAGCTTCAGGCGCGCCACTTTGGCGGCAGCTGGCACGCCATAGAACGCCCCGAGGGCGTCATTCGATTCACCGAAAAACGGCAAACGATGCAGCCGCGCAAGCGCTGTGCCGTCGCCAGCTGGTATGACCTCGACGGTATCGCGCTGGTCGAGTTTCACAGCAAGGCGAACGCGCTCGACGCGGATTCGATGCAAATACTCGATGACGCGTTAAGCCATGTCGAACCGGATGGCATGCGCGGCCTTATCGTGCACAACGACGCACAGCACTTTTCCTGTGGTGTCAACCTGCAGGCAGTGCGCGAGTTCTTCCGCCGCGACGACATGGACGGCCTGGATCGATTCCTGAAGGATTTCCAGGATACCGTGCACCGCATGGAAACCGCACCGTTCCCGGTCGTGGCTGCGCCGGTCGGCATGTCGATCGGTGGCGGTTTCGAAGTCGTGCTGCACGCCAGGCAGGTCATATGTCACGCCAATTCGGTTACCGGGCTGGTCGAGTCGCTGGTCGGCGTCGTACCCGGCGGCGGCGGCTGTAAGGAAACCCTGTACCGCTGGATCGAGCTACTCCAGTGCGGCGACGATATTACCGAGGCCTGCTGGAAAGCTTTCATGAATCTCGGTTACGGCAAGACCGCCACCTCGCCGATCATCGCCAAGAAACAGGCCATGCTGCGCCCCAACGATCGCTTCGTCATCAACCGCGACCGTATCCTTGGCGAGGCGATCAAGGCGATCGACGATCCTGCCGGCCAGGTTGCATTTGAACGCCCCGCCCTGAAGCTGCCCGGTAGACCGGTGTTCGAAGAAATGATCAAATGGCTGGAAACATCGCGTGACAAGGGCATGTTCATGCAGCACGACGTCAACGTCGGCACCGAAATGGCCCGCATCGTCACGGGTGGCGATGTCGACCCGGGAACGGTCTGGAGCGAACAGGACTTCTACGATGCCGAGCGACGTTCGTTTCTGAGCCTGGTTGCGACCGATGCAACGCGCGAACGCATTAACAGCATGCTCGATGCCGGGTCACCGGTACGAAACTGACACGGGTGTAAACATGACAATCGAATACGATCAACTGGAAGCCAATGCCGCCAATTTCGTGCCGCTGACGCCGCTTTCCTTTTTGCATCGAACCGCCGATATTTATCCGCAGCGCGAATCCCTTGTTTATAACCAGCGCCGCTATACCTGGGCGCAAACCCGCAACCGTTGCCTGCGCATCGCTTCCAGCCTGGCGGCACGCGGCATCGGAAAAAACGATACGGTTTCGGTGTTCGCATTCAATACGCCGGAAATGTTCGAGAGCCATTTTTCGATCCCGATGGCTGGCGCGGTGCTGAACACGATCAACACTCGTCTCGACGCGCCCACCGTCGGTTACATCATCGACCACGGCGAGTCACGGCTATTTATCTGCGACCGTCAGCTGTGGCCGGTGCTGGAGCAGGCCCTGCAGCACTGCGAGCGGCGACCCGAAATCGTCATCATTGACGATATAGACGCGAGCGAAAAACCCGCGTTACCCGACAATATCGAGTTCAGTTTTTACGAGGACCTGGTGGATCGCGGTGACGATACCTTCGAGTGGCGTCCGCCCGAGGACGAGTGGCAAGCCTTGACGCTGAACTATACCTCGGGCACCACCGGTCTCCCCAAGGGCGTGGTTTATCACCACCGCGGCTCTTATCTGATGACCATGGGTACGGTTATTTCCTGGGCCTTGCCGCCGCATCCACGCTACCTCTACACGGTACCGATGTTTCACTGCAACGGCTGGGGCCATGCCTGGACCATGACCGCACTGGCGGCAACGGTAGTCTGCATCCGCGCATTCGTACCGAAGCTGTTCTTCGAATTAGCCGAAGCGCACGACATCACCCATTTTGGCGGTGCGCCGATCGTGTTGAACATGCTCGCCAACGCACCGGCCGAGGATCAGAAAAAATTCGAACACAAGATCTACGCCATGACCGCCGGTGCGCCGCCCCCGGCCAAGGTGCTCGAGAGCATGGCGCAGTTCAATTTCGAGGTCATGCACGTTTACGGCCTCACCGAAACCTACGGCCATATCCTGCACTCGGCGCCACAGGACGACTGGTACCAGCAGTCGATCGAACGACAGGCGGAGCTGAAAGCGCGCCAGGGCGTGCGTTTTGCGATGACCGAAGCGGTAGACGTCATCGATCCGGAATCCGGCGAGTCGGTACCCTGGGATGCCGAAACCATGGGTGAGATCGTGATTCGCGGCAATACCGTCATGAAGGGTTACCTCAAGGATCCGAGAGCGACCGCCGAAGTCTTCAAAGACGGCTGGTTTTACAGCGGCGATATTGCGGTGGTGTATCCAGACGGTTATATCCAGGTGAGGGATCGCGCCAAGGACGTGATTATTTCGGGTGGAGAAAACATTTCCTCGGTCGAGGTCGAGGGCGTGCTGTATAAGCACCCCGCGGTTGGCGAAGCCGCGGTGGTGGCACTGGCCGATGAAAAATGGGGCGAGGTGCCCTGTGCTTTTATCGAGCTCAAGGCGCAGGCCGAGACCAGCGAGCAGGAACTCATCGACTTTTGCGCCAACAACATGGCGCGTTTCAAACGCCCCAAGAAAGTCGTTTTCGGGGAACTGCCCAAGACGGCAACCGGCAAGATCCAGAAAAATGTATTGCGCGAACGGGCGAAAGAGTTGTAAAACCCAGGTTTGACCTTAGTTATTTTGCCTAACATGAATCAGGATATTTCACCCCTCGAACTGCGGCACAGGATTCGCAGCGGCGCATTCACCAGCAACACTTCCGGTTATTCGCGTGGTTACGTGCAGGGCAATCTTTGCATTTTGCCAGCCGATTACGCCGGAGAATTTCTGCAATTTTGTCAATCCAATCCGAAGCCCTGTCCGCTGATCGGGATGGCCACGAGCCCGGGTGACTACTACATTCCGAAACTCGGCGCGGATCTCGACCTGCGCACCGATGTACCGAGCTACCGGGTGTTCGAAAACGGCGAATTGGTCGACGAAGTGCACGAGATCGGCGATCTCTGGCGCTCCGACCTGGTGTCGTTCGTACTCGGTTGCTCGTTTTCCTTCGAGGAGGCCCTGATCGACGACGGCCTGGAAATTCGCAACGTCACCGAGGGTGTCAACGTGCCGATGTATCGCACCGATATCGACTGCAGTCCGGCGGGCCGCTTCGCCAGCAAGATGGTGGTCAGCATGCGCCCGATGATTCCGTCCGATGCGATTCGCGCGATTCAGATTTGCACCCGCTTCCCCGCGGTGCACGGCGCGCCGGTTCACTTCGGCGATCCCGCCCGGATCGGCGTGCGCGACATAAACCAGCCCGATTTCGGTGACGCCGTCACCATTCGCGAGGACGAGGTGCCCGTGTTCTGGGCCTGCGGCGTGACGCCACAGGTTGCGGTCGAACAGGCCAGGCCGCCGTTTTGCATCACCCACTCGCCGGGCTGTATGCTGGTAACAGATCAGCCCAATAGTCACCTCGCGGTCATGTAGCTGGAGGCAACCATGTTAATGCTCAATTGCGACCTCGGTGAGAGCTACGGCTCCTGGAAAATGGGACGTGACGACGAAGTCATGCCGCATATCGACCAGGCCAATATCGCCTGCGGGTTCCATGGCGGCGATCCGCTGGTGATGGAGCGTACCCTGGCGATGGCGAAGCAAAACAACGTCATGGTCGGGGCCCATCCTGCCTATCCCGATCTGGTCGGTTTTGGTCGTCGTCCGATGCACTGCTCGCCCGAGGAAATATCGGCGTTCATGCACTACCAAATCGCCGCCCTCGAAGGCATGGCCAAGATCCAGGGCCTGGAGCTCGCCTATGTAAAGCCTCACGGCGCGCTGTATAACGACATGATGGCGCGGGAATCGGTGCGCGCGCCGATTCTCAAAGCGATCGCCGATTTTCATAAACCGGTGCGGCTGATGCTACAGGCCACGCCCGAGGCCGATCTGCATCGCACCGAGGCCGCCTCCCATGGTATCGAGCTCTGGTTCGAGGCATTTGCCGATCGCTGCTACGACGACGACGGCAAGCTGCTGTCCCGTGCCAGGCCGGGTGCGGTGCACAACCGCGACAAGATGCTAGCCCAGGTCGAACAGATATGTCGTGAAGGCACGGTCACTTCGGTTAGCGGCCATACCCTCGAATTGAGACCCGATACGCTATGCGTGCACGGTGATAACGACGAGGGCGTCGCGGCGATTAAAGAAATTCGCAAGATAATCCACTCCTGACAACCCGATGAAGATTGAAATCGCCGGGCAGAACGCATTTATCGTGTATTTTGCCGACCAGACCAGTGCGGCGATTTCCGCCCGAATCCAGGCGGCGGTGGCAAATATACTCGCGACGATGGGCGACAGCATTATCGACCTGGTACCGTCTTACGCGTCTCTGCTTGTCATCTTCGACCTCGATCGCAGCGACCATTTCGCGATCAGAAAACAACTAGGCGCTGCGCTTACCGACCTCGATAACATCGACTCGAGCGCGGGCGAACTCGTCACGCTGCCGGTCTACTACGGCGTCGAATCGGGTCCCGACCTCGAGGGCATCGCCGAGCGTGCTGGCTTGAGTATCGAGCAGGTTATCGAAATCCACCAGCAGCAGGAGTACCGCGTCTACGCCATCGGTTTTGCTCCCGGGTTCGCGTATCTCGGCGAGGTCGACGAGCGCATAGCCGCGCCGCGGCTGGCGACTCCGCGGCAAAAGGTGCCACGCGGTGCGGTCGCCATCGCCGACCGTCAAACCGCCGTATACCCGGCGGTATCACCGGGTGGCTGGAACCTGATCGGGCTGTGCCCGACGCGTATGTTCGATCCTGACCGAACGCCCAGCATGCCGGTCAAGGTCGGCGACCGAATACGTTTCGAGGGCATTAGCCGCGACGAGTTTCTCGCCCAGGGCGGTGAATTATGAGCGGCTTTATTGTCCAGCAGCCGGGATTGCTGAGCCTGCTGCTGGATCGCGGCCGCTACGGTGCTCATAACCTTGGCCTGACGACTGGTGGCCCCCTCGATTTCGTCGCCTTCGACTGGGCTAATCGCCTGCTGGGCAACGATGCCAACGCGACCTGTCTCGAGGTAGGCTTTGGCGGACTCTCGCTCGACGCTGAAATCGACAGCAGCTTCGTCATTACCGGCGCCGAAGCTCCTTGCAAACTCAACGGTGATGCCATACCGCAGTGGCAGACGCTCGATATCCAGGCCGGCGACCGGCTCGAGATCGGCTTTGCCACGAAGGGCACGCGCGCCTATCTGGCGGTTCGGGGTGGGTTCGACATAGCCCCGAGCTTTGGCAGCACCGCGACCGTGGTGCGTGAAAAAATCGGTGGCCTGCACGGCGATAAGCTACAGGCCGGTGATCGACTGCCCTGCAGCGGGGGCAGGATCGGCGACAAGCGTCGCCTGGCCGTGGCGGATCGGCCCGATTATGGTGAATTCGCCCGCCTGCGCGTGGTGCCCGGTTACCAGCAGGCCGTCTTCGGCCCGACGCAGCAGTGGCGCTTTTTCAACTCGGATTACCGCCTGACCGAACGCTGCGATCGCATGGGTTTCCGCCTCGAAGGCGAAACCGTGCATTCGAACATGGTTGGTATGCTGTCCGAGGGCATATGCCATGGTGCGGTCCAGATTCCGGCCGACGGGCAACCGATCGTGCTGATGAACGATCGCCAGACCATTGGCGGCTATCCCAAGATAGGATCGGTGATCCCGCTCGATACTTCGAGACTGGCCCAGTTATCTCCGGGTTCGAGCGTGCGTTTCGAGGCAATCAGCATCGAGCAGGCGCACAACATTCACTGCCTCGAGCAGGCGCGTTTCCAACGCTGCAGCCTGCAGGCCTGTTGAGAGTAGAAGCATGAACCAGGCCGCAGAACTGGCGCTTAGCCGCGTGATCGAAGATATCCTGGTGGCACGGAACCTGCGCGGCATGAAAACGCTGCAATCGCATCTCGAACCAGGCTATTGCCTGCGCGCGGCGCGGATACTGAACGATTGTCGCGGCAATATCCTGATCGGCACGGGCTTCCCGGTGGTCAAGACTTTCGAAACCGATGGGCCGGTCGGCGCCATCGCCATGTACGAAGCTTTCGAAAAACTCGGCGCTACCCCGACGATCGTCTGCGGGCGGCCAATTTCGCAGGCGCTTGCCGAAAAATACCGGGTGCACGAAATCAGGGTTGGCGATCACGATCAGCGCGAGCAGGAAGCGCAGCAAGCGCTCGAACATTTCCAGCCAGAGGCGATCATATCGATCGAACGCCCCGGCCAGGCGGCCGACGGCGGCTACTACAACATGCGCGGCGAGAGTATCAGCGAACACACGGCCTGTTTCGATACCTTCATGACCGCGAGTCGATGCCCGACCATCGCTATCGGCGACGGCGGTAACGAAATCGGCATGGGCAAGGTTGCCGCGGCGCTGCAGGAGCTGAATATCGTACCGGCAACTACGAGTTGCGACGAGCTTATCGTCGCCGACGTTTCCAATTGGGGCGCCTACGGCATTATCTCGTTTCTGTCGCTGTGGACCGGGCGCGACCTGCTCGGCGAAATCGTGCCACTCGATACCCTGCGCTACATCTCCGAGCTCGGTAGCGTCGATGGCGTTACCCGCGTCAACCAGTTGACCGAGGACGGGCTCGACGCCAGCGAAGGTGAAAAGGTTTTACTCGAACTACGACAGGTTTGCGGCTTCACCTGACGCCTATAGTTGCGGTCACTACCCTGCCCTGGCACCATTATTTCAATCGAGTGGCTCTATTCCGCCAAGTCGGGTTTCTGCTTAACTTGCGAGCCATTTTGAGTACTACCGAAACATCTGAGGCACTGGTATGACGATTGCATATTTGAACGGTGAATTCCTGTCCCTGGAGGAAGCCCGCATATCGCCGATGGACCGAGGGTTCCTGTTTGGCGACGGCATATACGAAGTTATTCCCGCCTACGGTGGCAAAATGGTTGGCTTCGGACCGCATATATCACGGATGCGAGATGGCCTCGACGCGATCGAGATCAAGTTCGACTGGAGCGATGAACAATGGCGTGACCTCTGCACCGCGCTGCTGGAAAAGAACGGCAACGGCAATCTCGGTATTTACCTGCACGTTACCCGTGGCGCCGACAGCAAACGACATCACGCCTACCCCGAGGGCGTAGAGCCGACCCTGTTCGGCTATGCCTTCGAAATTCCCGCACCGCCGATACCGGACCGGGAGCACATCAAGCCCTACACCTGCTCCACCGGTCGCGACATGCGCTGGGATCGCTGCAACATCAAGTCGATTTCGCTGCTCGGTAACGTCATGCATTTCCAGCAGGGCCATAGCAAGGGCGACGCCGAAATCCTGTTGTACAACGAACACGACGAACTCACCGAATGCGGTGCCTGCAACGCTTATGTCGTCAAGGACGGTATCGTCTCGACCCCACCGCTGGATCACCAGATTCTTCCCGGCATTACGCGCCACCTGCTACTCAGCGTGTTGCGTGCCGACGGCAGTATTCCGATCGAGGAACGCGTGATCACGATGGATGAAGTCTGGGATGCCGACGAAATCTGGATCTCGAGCTCGAGCAAGGAAGTCGTCCCCGTGGTGAAGCTGGATGGCAAACCGGTCGGCGATGGCAACCCGGGCCCGGTCTGGGAAAAGGCCGCCAAACTCTACTCTGCCGGTAAATACGACTTTTAGCCACGCTTCGCGTCGCACGGATTTTAGCTGAAGCGGTCGACGGGTTTTGCCGGGCGCAGCATTGCGACCGATGCGTGTAGCTAGCGGTAAATCGCCTGCTCGGTAACGATCATGTCGAGCCTGACGTCCCAATCCTGCGGCACGATGCGTTCGACCCTCTGCAACTCGTGCGCTACCCCGATCAAAACCGGCTCTGCATTCGAGGGATCCTTGCGGAAGGCGAAGCTTCGATCGTAAAAGCCTCCTCCCATCCCGATCCGGTTGCAGTCGGCGTCGAATACCACCAGCGGCACCAGCACCAGTTCCAGCGCGTCGGGTGCCAGCATGTCTCCGGAATCGACGTCGGGTTCGGGCAGACGAAACTTGTTGCTGCGCATCTTTTGCCCATGAAAATACGGTGCAAAACGCAGCGCCTGTTGATCCAGGTTCGGCAGGAATACCTGTTTACCCTGGGAAAGGGCGTGCTCGATCACGGGGTCCAGCCCGATCTCGCCATTGACCGCAAAATAAGCAGCAATGCTGCGCGCCTGCCGATACTCGGACAAGCCCAGCACACGCTGCGCCAGCGCGCTGGCGGCCTGCTCGAGCACGGCATCGTCGAGCGCGGCGCGCCGCGCGCGATTGCGTTGTCTCAATTCGTCGTGAGATTCCATGGACTGCTCCCGCCTGGCATTAGCCGCGCATGATACTGTCAATCAACCAGGCTGAGTAGCCATTCCTTGAACGCCAGCACCGCGGGATTTTTCAGGTGTGACTCCGGGCAAACCACGTAGTAGCTGAATTCGTTTTCGAGGATCACGTCAAAAGGCCTCACCAGCCTACCCGATTCGAGATGATCTTCGACGAACGTTGTCGAACCCAGTGCGATCCCCTGCCCGTCGAGCGCGGCCTGGATCAGCACGTTGGTGTCATCGATGATCGTTCCCTTGTCGGCCTGGATGTCGTTCAATCCGGCAAGCTTGAGCCAGTCGCGCCAGCATTCGTAATTAGCGTCGTGCAGCAGGGTGTAATAGTGAAGGTTGTCGATGCTGGTCAAAGGCTTGTCGTTGCGCAGGAAAGCCGGCGAGCAGACCGGAAAAAAATCGAGACTCAAAAGCTTGTCAGCGACCACGCCCGACCAGGCACCCTTACCGTAGGTAACCGCGATGTCGATTTCTTCACGCTCGAAGTCCACCGCGGCGTGAGCGTGGAACAGGCACAGGTCGATTTCCGGATACTGCAGCCAGAAGTATTTCAGGCGCGGCGACAGCCACTTGGCGGCGAACGACGGCGCCAGGCGCACGCTGATTATGTTGGAGTAATGATCCTTGCTGAGCATGCCGATCGCGGCCGAAACCCGGTCGAAAGCCTCGATAACCTCGGGCAACAGGGCCTTACCCTGCTCGGTCAGGGCCAGGCGTCTCGGATAGCGTTCAAACAGTGAAACGCCCAGGTATTCCTCGATAACCTTGATCTGATGACTTATCGCGGCCTGGGTCACGTTAAGCTCGCGCGCAGCACCGGTAAAACTTAACAGACGCCCGGCGGCCTCGAAGCACTTGAGACTGTTCAACGGCGGTAAACGGCGCCCCATCGTGATACACCTATGGATTATTAAAACTAATGCATACTATAAAAAATAATAGTTTGAATCCATTTAATTCTGATTCGAAAATGCCGGTTGTTGTGCCATTTCCTGTTAACGCTGGCAATCGAGGATAACCACCATGGCAAGACGCTCCAACGCCCGTCAGGCTAAAATCGCGTTGCGCAAGGCCGCGCTCGCCGAAGACCTGAAACCGGTTCGCGCCGGCGAATCCGGCGGGCAGTACAAGCCGCTTTCCGAATCCGATATAGAGCAAATAGATGCCACCGTTTATCGCATCCTCGAGGAAGTCGGCTTTGCCGATGCCAACGAGTACTGTATCGAAACCTGCCTTGCGGTCGGCGCCACCTATGGCGAGGACAAGCGCCTGCGCTTCCCGCGCTCGGTGGTCGAGGACGCGCTCAACAAGTGCCAGCGCGAACTGACCCTGTACGGACAGGATCCGAAACACGATCTGCAGTTAAAAGGCAGCCGGGTCCATTTCTCGACCGCCGGCGCCGCGGTCATGATTGCAGACCCCGAAAATAACGAGTACCGCGAATCGGGCGCGCAGGACCTGTATGACATGGCCCGCATCGCCGACCGGTGCGAGCACATCCACATGTTCCAGCGTACCTGCGTGTTGCGTGACATTACCGATAACAAGGCGATGGATATCAACACCGCCTACAACGCGGTGATGGGCACGACCAAGCATATCGGCTCGAGCTGGACCGAGGCGCACCATCTCGAAGAGACGCTAAAGATGCTGCACCTGGTCGCCGGCGGCGAGGACAAGTGGCGCGAGCGGCCCTTCATGAGCATTTCCTGCTGCCACGTCGTGCCGCCGATGAAGTTTACCGACGAAGCGCTGAGCTGTATCAAGGTCGCGGTCGAGGGCGGGATGCCGGTATTGCTGCTATCTGCCGGACAATCCGGGGCCACGGCACCGGCCTGCCTCGCGGGTGCGGTCGCCCAGGCCTGGGCCGAGTGCCTCGGCGGCCTGGTCTACGTCAACGCGATCAAGCCGGGCGCCCCGGCGATTATCGGCACCTGGCCCTTCGTCTCGGACCTGCGTACCGGTGCCATGAGCGGCGGCTCGCCCGAGCAGGCAATCCTGTCGTCGGCCTGCGCGCAAATGGGAAATTACTATAACCTGCCCACCGGCACCGCCTGCGGCATGACCGATTCCAAGTTCCCGGATTTCCAGGGTGGCGCCGAGCGCGCTTATACGCTGTCCTGCGCGGCGACCTCGGGCGCCAATATCATTTACGAATCGGCTGGCATGTACGCCAGCCTGCTCGGCACCTGCCCCGAATCGCTGTTGATCGACAACGACGTTCTGGGCGCCGCCCTGCGCATCACCCGCGGTATCGAGATCAACGAGCAAACCCTGAGCTTCGACGTGCTGAAAGACGTCTGCCTCGGCAACAAGGGGCACTATCTCGGGTCCGGACAAACGCTCGAAGTCATGCAAACCGAGTATATCTACCCAGAACTCGGCGACCGCCTGAGCCCCAACGAATGGGCGGAACAGGGTAAACCGGTGCTGCTGGACAAGGCCATCGCACGCAAGCGGGAAATACTCGCCAGCTATTTCCCGGATCACGTCAGCGACGAGGTCGACAAGCAGATTCGTGCACAGTTCGATATATTTCTGCCGCGTTCTGCCTTCGGCCGAAGCGATTAAACCAAGTTATATTCAGTAACGGGATAAACAGATGAAAAGTCACGCCAGAGTCGTAATTATCGGGGGCGGCTCACTCGGGGTAAACCTGCTCTACCACCTGACCAAAGAAGGCTGGAGCGACGTGGTGCTGGTCGAAAAAGGCGAACTGACCAGCGGCTCCACCTGGCACGCCGCCGGCCTGTGTTCGAACTTCATCGGTAACCACACCGTCGCGCAAATCCACAACTACACGATCAAGCTCTACAACGAAATCCTGCCGCAGGAAACCGGCGAGAAATCGGTATTTCACCAGACAGGAAGTATCCGCCAGGGTTTCACCCGGGTCGAAGAGGAATGGTTCAAGAACCTCGAAAGCCGCTCGAAAAATGTCGGCTTCGAGTTCAATATCATCTCCAAAGAAGAAGCACAGAAGCTGAACCCGTTGATGAATTTCGACAAGGCGCGCGTGATCGCGAGCACGCCCAACGATGGCCACGTCGATCCGACCTCGGTGGTGATGCCACTGTCGAAGCTGGCGCGCGACAACGGCGCCGAAATTTACCGCAATACGCGCGTCACCGATATCAGCGAACAGCGCAACGGCGAATGGGAAGTCGTCACCGCCAAGGGCACGATCGTGGCCGAACACGTGGTCAACGCCGCCGGCTGTTTCGCGCGCGAGGTCGGCGCCATGGTCGGCGTCAACGTGCCGCTGATCAATCTCGAACACCAATACCTGGTGACCGAGAAGCATTCCGATATCGAGGCGCTGGACTTCGAACTGCCGGTCTGCCGTGACTCTTACAGTTCGGCCTATATCCGCCAGGAAGGCCTGGGCTTCCTGGTCGGGCCCTACGAAATGTGGGGTTCGCGTCCGTGGGCGCTGGACGGCATGGACTGGGCCTTCGATCGCGAACTGTTCGAGCCTAACCTCGAAGTCCTGATGCCATTCCTGGAGCGTTGTTTCGAATTGACGCCGAAATTCGAGGAAGTCGGCGTCAAATCGGTCGTCAACGGCCCTATAACGCATACCCCCGACGATAACATCCTCGCCGGCCCGGTCGCCGGCCTGCGCAACTTCTGGAACCTGTGCGGTGCCAGCATCGGTATCGCCCAGGGCGGCATCGGCAAGTACATGGCGCAGTGGATGAAATACGGCCAGACCGAGATCAACATGGCGCCGCTGGATACGCGCCGCTTCGGCGACTGGGCCGACAAGAAATACTGCACCATCCGGGCAATCGAATCGTACGAGGCGATGTACGCAGTCGGCGCGCCCAACGACAACCGCCCGCACGGTCGCCCGATGCGCAGCAGCCCGCTTTTTACCCGCCTGCTGCAGCACGGCGCGGTGCACGGCGCGGCGCAGGGCTACGAGAAGCCGCTCTGGTACCAGACCGACGCGGTGCGCAGCGAATCCCTGAGCTGGTCGCATAGCGAGGCGCACGCGGTGGTGGCCGAGGAATGCAGGGCGGTACAGGAATCTGCCGGTGTGATCGACATTTCCGGCGCCGCAAAGTATGAAGTCAGCGGGCCCGACGCGGCGGCCTTTCTCGACCGGCTATCGTGCAACAAGTTACCGCGGACCGGTCGTATCGGCCTGTCACTGTTCCATGCGCCGAATGGCGGCATCATGTGCGAGATGTCGATCACGCGGCTCGACGAAAACCGCTTCTACCTGGTGTCCGCGATCGGCTCCGAGCACAAGGACCTGCACTGGATGCAGGCCAACGCCGATGACTTCGACGTCGACATCCTCAACCTCACCGAAGACGTTTCCTCGATGCTGATCACCGGCCCTAGATCGCGTGAAATCCTGCAGCAAATGACCGAGGAAGACCTGTCGAACGAAGCCTTTCCGTGGCTGTGCGCGCGCGAGGTTCAGATCGATAGCGCCATGGTACGCGTGCTCAGGGTTTCATATGCCGGTGAACTGGGATACGAACTGCATATGCCGTCTTACCAGCTGCTGTCGATCTACGACTCGATGTGGCGCCGGGGTGAACCTTTGGGGCTGCGCGACTTCGGCGGCTACGCCTTCAACTCGATGCGCATGGAGAAGATGTATCGCGCTTACGGCAACGAGTTTACCGAGGAAATCAGCGGCTTCGAAGCCGGCATGGGCCGTTTCATCGACACCAGCCGCGATTTCATCGGCTGTGAAAACCTGAAACAGCGCCAGCAGGCCGGTTACGCCATCGAACTCGCTTACCTGGTGTTCGACGACGATGTTGCCTGCGAGTGTTACGGCAACGAGGGCGTATATCACAACGGCGAGCTCATCGGGCTGACCACCGGCGGCGCCTACGGCCACAGGATCGGCAAGAGCACCGCCTTCGCCTACCTGAAACCCGCCATTATCGACGCCGGGCTCGAAGTGACGATCGATACCTCGGTCGGCAGCCGCAGGGCGCATATCGAAATGGACGCGGCCTACGATCCGGGCAACGAATTGCTGCGCAGCTAGGGCTTGCGCTACACTGCCCGATCATGGTTCGCAACCCGCCAACAACCGGAGACTACGATGCAACAAGTTGATTTCATCCGCATGGAAGATGGCACCCGCGAAGAGTACGAGTTTCTCGATCGCATGGAAGACGAGTACAAGGCCGGTTTGCCCGAGCGCATCATGCAGAGCATGCGCAAACTCGAACACAGCATCTCCGGTTACCGCATCAATCGCCTGCAGCACTGCCTGCAGGGTGCGACCCGCGCCTACCGCGCCGGCGAATCGGACGAAATGATCGTTGCGGTGTTGCTGCACGATATCGGCGACGACCTGGCGCCATACTCGCACAGCGAAATGGCTGCCGCTATCCTGCGTCCCTTCGTTTCCGAGAAACTCTACTGGATCGTCAAGCATCACGGCGTGTTCCAGATGTATTACTACGCCCACCACTGTGGCGGCGACCGCAATAGTCGTGAAATGTTCAAGGATAGCCCCTGGTACCAGGACGCGATCGATTTTTGCCACAACTACGATCAGAACTGCTTCGACCCGGACTACGATTCGGAACCGCTGGAATTCTTCGAACCGATTCTGCGCCGGGTGCTGTCAAAGCCCCGGGGAGAAGATCCCGAGCAGGTAGCGCGCTACGGCAAAGCCGGTTAACTCCCGGGCTGGAGCATCTTGCCGATCAGGTCCTGATCGGCTTCGGCTTTTCGATATAGAAACCCTGGGCATAATCGAGGCCGATTTCGCGTAAGGCGCGCAGGGTAGCCTCGTTTTCGACGAACTCGGCGATGGTTTTCTTGCCCATGACGTGCCCGACATCGTTGATCGACTTGACCAGCTCGAAATTGATTCGGTCTTCGACCATATCGCGCACGAAGAAACCATCGATCTTCAGGTAATCGACGGGGAGCGTCTTCAGGTAAGCGAACGACGACAGGCCGCTGCCGAAATCGTCCAGCGCGAAAACGCAGCCGCGATCACGCAGTTGATTGATAAAATGATTCGCCTTGCTGAGGTTCTGGATCGCGGCGGTTTCGGTAATTTCGAGACAGATTCGGTTCGGGTAGACCCTCTTTTCATCAATCACGTGAAGCATGAAACCTAGAAAGCCCTCGTCGGCGATCGACATGCCAGAAAGGTTGATGGTGCAGCGCACTTCAGGGTCCGAGGCCATCCAGTCGAGCGTATTGTTGACGACCCAGGTATCGAGCTGGGTGGCGAGGTTGTAGCGTTCCGAGGTCGACAGAAAATTAGCGGGCAGCACCGGAAAACCGTCTTCGTCCAGCATGCGCACCAGCACCTCGCAGAAGTGTTCATGGCCGTCCTTTTCCGGGTTCAGCGACAGGATCGGTTGCTGGTACAGCACGAAGCGGTCCTCGTCGAAAGCGTGGTTGAGTTCGACGATACGCTGCATCTCCTGGTGTCGCTGGGCCACCTCGAAGCTATCTTCGCTGTAAACGTGGATACGGTTGCGACCCGCATCCTTGGCGGTATAACAGGCGGCATCGGCGGAGCGCATAACCTTGGCGATATTGCCGCTGCTGAAATTGATGGGAATCACGCCGATACTCGCCCCCAGGCGGAAATTCCGGCCGGCCCACATGAATCGGAAATTGTCGATTGCCTCGCGCACAGTCTCGGCTACCCGGTTCGCCTGGTTCATGCTGCAACGCTCGAGTAACAGTCCGAATTCGTCGCCACCGAGGCGCGCGATGGTATCACGCTTTCTAACCTTGTCCTCCAACAGCGCGCCTATCTGGCGCAGCAGCTCGTCCCCGGCGTCGTGCCCGCAGGTGTCGTTGACCACCTTGAACTGGTCGAGATCGATATAACACAGGGCGTGCTCGCTATCGTTACTGCGGCAATCCTTGATCACGCGCGACAGGCGCAGCTCGAACTCGCGCCGATTCACCAATCCCGTCAACGGGTCGTGAGATGCCTGGTAATTGAGCTGTTGCGATAGACGGTAAGACTCGGTTATATCGATTCCGGTGCCGCGATAACCGGTAAAATTGCCGTCACCGTCGAATAGCGGTTTACCGCTAATACGTACCACCACTTCGTAATCATCGGGCCGCGCATAGGTGTATTCGAAATTATGGAATGGCTCGCGGTTTTCCAGCCTGGCCGCCAGGCGCTTCCATTTCTCGGATTTAAAGTTATTGTTTTTGGCGATTTCCTCGCGAGTCTTGCCGATTACATTGTCGATCGCCAGCGAATCAGATCCCGGGTAATTGCCGGACAGGTAGGTGAAACGCAGTGCCGCATCCTGCTCCCAGAACCAGTCTGCCCCCATTTCGGCAAAGTCGCGCAACCGTTCCTCGCTTTCCTTGAGCGCCCGTTCGGCCAGGCTTTGATCGGTAATGTCCCGCGCGTGCACGATGACGCTCGAATCCCGCCTCGGCTCGCAGTGCCGAATTTGCTGACGCGTCACTTCCAGCACTTTGATCGAACCATTCTTGTGCTGGTAACGATAAATCCCGGATACCACGCGTTCAGGATGTTCCAGCACCTCGGCCATGGCCTGCTGGATGCGAACCCGGTCTTCCGGGATCGCATGCTCGCCGGCCTGCCCCGGTTGCAGCTCGTCGACGCGATATCCCAGCAACTTCTCGACCGCGTTATTCATAAACTCGATCTCACCATCGGCGCTAACGATGCAAACGATGTCCGTGACATGCTCGACGACATTGCGAAACCGGTTTTCGCTTTCGAGCAGTTGCTGCCGGGTGGTAACCGCTTGCGATATGTCGCTGCCGACGCCGCGGTATCCCATGAAAGCGCCGCTATCGGCAAAAAATGGCTTGCCGCGCGTGCGCAATACCCGGACTTCACCATCGGGGCGGCGCAGGGACCAAACCATCGAATACTCGTCGCGCTGCAGCAGCGCTTCGCCCAGGCTGCTCCACTTGTCGAGGTCGTCGATGCGTCCCGCAAACGCCTCTTCACGGGTCTTGCCGATGACGTCGGCAACCGCTATGCCAGTAATTTTCTCGAATCTGCTGGACTGGTAAGTGAAGCGTAGATCGGCATCCATCTCCCAGAACCAGTCAGCGGCCAGAATCGCAACGTCGCTGAAACGCCCCAGCACCTGCTCGCTATCGAGGCTTCGCTGAGCGCTGGTCGCACCGGGGGAAACGTCTTGACTAGATTTCAGCTGCAGCGCGTCCTGCCTGGTTGCCGATTGGCTTTTCATATTTGTTTTTGGTTACTGTCGTTTATTATGTGGTTTTGATCCTGATTCCAAGTCTAGGTTTTCCGGGAGATAAGTCCAGCCGGATCTTATGCTAAATCAAGCTGCACTAGCAGATTATTTTACGTTTCGCTCCCGCGTTTAAATCGGTAGACTGCGGGTTTTCAGGCCTTTCTGACAGTATGACAACACTCTCCGCCCAATTGAGCCATATCAGCAATCCCATGGTTAGCCGGCATTCGCCCTACCCCGACGAACTGATCGAAATTGCCAGCCTAGAACAGGCCGCCACGGCCCGTAACGAGATTTCACGCTGGCCGGACTACCACGCGACCCCGCTTTATCGGCTCGACAGTATCGCCCGGCAAATTGGCGTCAGGGGAATCTTATACAAGGACGAGTCGCAACGGTTTCATTTGAAGAGCTTCAAGGCGCTCGGCGGTGCCTTCGCCGTTGCGCGCCAGCTGCAGCAGCGAATTCGGCAGGAAACGGGTAACTCGGCCTCGATCGAGGATTTGCTGCAGCGTCGTTACCCGGCAATCGTCGAAAATATCGTTATCAGTTGCGCCACCGACGGCAATCACGGGCGCTCGGTCGCCTGGGGTTGCCAGCTGTTCGGCTGCGGCTGCATCATTTATATCCACCGCGACGTGTCGGAGGGCCGCAAGCAGGCGATGGAGGCGTTCGGCGCCGAGGTGATTCGCATCGATGGTAACTACGACGCCTCGGTCAAGCAGGCCGACGCCGATGCGCAAGCCCACGGGCGTATCATCGTCTCCGATACCAGCTACCCCGGGTACATGGATATTCCTCGCGATGTCGCGATTGGCTACACCGTGATGCTGGCCGAGGCGGTCGAACAGATGCAGGGCGAGATCCCGACGCATGTTTTCATCCAGGCGGGCGTCGGCGGGCTGGCCGCCGCGGTTTGCGCCTACTTCTGGGAACTCTGGGGCGAGCGCCGGCCGCGCTTTGTCGTGGTCGAGCCGGAGCAGGCAAATTGCCTGCAGCAGTCAGCCGTATCGGGCAAGCCGGTGGCCGTCGAGGGCGATCTCGAAACCCTGATGGCCGGTCTTTCCTGCGGCGAGGTTTCGCTGCTGGCGTGGCAAGTTCTGCAAACGGGTGCCGACGACTTCATGACGCTGAGCGAAGACGCGGTCGCACCCTGCATGCGCCTGCTCGCCGCCAACGATCCGGCTATCGAGGCCGGTGAATCGGCGGTTGCCGGCCTGGGGGCCGCGATCGCTGCCCGCGAGGACCGGAAAATGGCGGCCACGCTGGGACTGGACGAGTCCAGCCTGGTCTTCGTGATCGGCACCGAGGGTGCAACCGATCCGGAACTGTATCAACAGCTGGTGGCGAGCTGATGCCCGCGCAGCAGCCCGAACGCGGGTTTCCGCAAACCGAGTACGAATCCAGGACCGAGAGCGCGCAACGTATGATGCGTGAACGACAACTCGATGCCATGCTGCTCACCACCGAGCCGCATGTGCGGTATTTCAGCGGCTTCCTGACCCAGTTCTGGCAAAGCCCGACCCGGCCCTGGTTTTTGCTGCTGCCCGCGACCGGCAAACCGATAGCGGTGATACCAACCATCGGCGTTGCCGGCATGCGTCAAACCTGGATCGAGGATATCCGCAGCTGGGCCTCACCCCGGCCCGAGGACGATGGGATTTCGCTGCTGTTGTCGACCATCAGGGAGCTCCCGGCGCGCTTCGGGCGCATCGGGCTGACGCTCGGCGCCGAAAGCTATTTGCGCATGCCGGCCCGTGATTACCGGCGGCTGGAGGACGAGCTGTCGACGCTGGAACTGATCGACTGCGCCGCGCTGATGCTGAAGCTCTGCAGCGTGAAGTCTGCGGCCGAAATCGAAAAGATAAGATACGTCTGCGAACTGGCGTCGGACAGCTTCAATGCCCTGCCCGGTTTCGCACGGCGGGGCCAGAGCGAACGCGAAATCGTACAGGCATTGCGCATCGACCTGCTGCAGCGTGGCGCCGACCATGTGCCATATATCGTCTCGGCCTCGGGCAACGGCGGATACGGCGATATCATCATGGGCCCCGGCGATCGCAAACTGGAAGACGGAGACGTCCTGATTATCGATACCGGCAGCGTATACGACGGCTATTATTGCGATTTCGATCGCAACTATGCTTTTGGTCACGCGCCTGATAACGCCCGGCGGGCATACGAAACCGTGTATCGCAGCACCGATGCCGGACTGGCAGCGGCCCGACCGGGCGCCACCACGACCGACCTGTGGCAGGCGATGTGGTCGGTACTCGAAGCCGGCGGCGCAACCAGCAACGATGTCGGCCGCATGGGCCACGGCCTGGGCGCACAGCTCACCGAATGGCCCTCGATTACCGCCAGCGATAACAACCCGCTGGAGCCCGGGATGGTGATAACGCTCGAACCCGGCATGGACTGCGGCGAAAACAAGATGATGGTGCACGAGGAAAACATTGTCATCACCGAATCGGGCGCAAAACTTCTGAGCAAGCGCGCCGCCGCCGAACTGCCGATCGTCGAGCCAGTCTAATCAACGTTATGGGTCAATTCTTAATCAGTCTAAGTCAACAGCGTCGCTACTGGGTCGCACTGGTGGGGCTCGGTATTTTTCTCGAGGCTACCGCGCTCTTTTACCAGTACGCGCTCGACGAGTGGCCCTGCGTGCTCTGTATCCACGTGCGAATCCTGGTCATGGCGTTCGTCCTGCTGGGGTTACTGGGCCTGGTTTTCAACGCTTCGGTCCCTGCGAGACGACTGCTCCACGGGGTTAATATCGTTATCATGGTCGGGCTGCTGGAACGCTCCTGGCGCCTGCTCGCCGTGGAGCGCGGATGGATCTTCGGCGATTGCGAGATGGACCTCGGCATGCCGCCCTGGTTCGCGCTGGACCAATGGTTCCCGTGGCTGTTCGAGGTGCAGACTTCCTGCGGCTACACTCCGCTCATCATGTTCGACATTAGCATGGCGGAGGTGTTGCTTGTTTTATCGGCTGCGCTGTCGGTATTAAGCATGGCGGTATTCATCGCGAGCTGGTTCACCAGGCATCCGTAGAATCCAGGACATCCGCGCTCGTTGGACACTCGGGCACTCGCGAGCTGGTCTACGAAACCAGCTCTAAGCCGACTCGTCGCGCAGTCGCGATTCGTTCAATTCCAGCCACAGCAGCGCGATGATGGTCGCCGACGACCGGATCCTGCCCACGCGAACCCAGGCATAAGCCTGCTCGGCGTCCATTACCATTACCCGGATATCCTCGTGCTCGTGCGACAAACCGTGAATCCCCCCAACACCCTCGCTGTCGACGATGCCGCAGAACAGGCTGCAGTGCTCGCTGGTTCCACCGGGACTGACATAATAATTGCTGATCGTTTCCAGCCGTTCGATGTTGCAACCGGCCTCCTCGACGCACTCGCGTAACGCAACCTGCCGCTCCGATTCACCGGCATCGATAACACCGGCGACGCATTCCACCAGCCAGGGTCCATCGGCATCGTCTATGGCACCGGCTCTGAACTGTTCGATCAAAACCACCTTGCCGCGCCGGGGATCGTAGGGCAGCACCGCCACCACCACGCCACGCTCGAAAATCTCGCGGGTGAACACCGGGCTGTTACCGCCGGCGAACAATTCGTGGGAGATACTGTATTCGTCCAGCCTGAAATACTTTTCGAACAGGGTACGGTGACTCTCGAGCTTCCAGCGGTATTTCATGCCAGTTTCGACTCCATGATCGCGGTCACTCGCACCAGATCCTCCTCGGTGTCGATCCCGGGGCCCGGGCTGGCGTTCGCCTCGGCGCTGTGAATCGCGTAACCGTTGCACAGGGCGCGCAACTGCTCCAGCGATTCGGCAAGCTCGAGCTCGCAGGGCGGCAGGCTGCTGAAGGTCTCGAGAAAGCCGACCCGGTAAGCGTAGATACCGATATGCCCGAGGTACTCGTCGACTACCCCGCCGCGATCGAACGGAATCATCGAGCGGCTGAAGTACAGGGCATGACCGTTCTTGTCCTGCACCAGCTTGACCTGGTTAGGATCGCGGGCCGTGGCGGCATCGATGCGCTTATGCAGGGTTGCCATGGCGCAGTCGTGACTGGCGAGATTATGTGCCACCTGAAAGATGTTGGTCGCCGGCATCAGCGGTTCGTCTCCCTGCAGATTCACCACTATACTGTCGGTGCTCCAGCCCAGTTTTTGCGTGACCTCGAGTATCCGATCGGTGCCGCTGCGATGCTCGCTATCGGTAAGACAGGCAGACCCGCCGAACGCCGTCACGGCATCGGCAATACCCTGGTCGTCGGTCGCCACCACCACTTCGGTGGCCTCGGCATCGCGGGCAGCCAGGTAAACCCATTCGATCATCGGCTTGCCGCAAATCTTTCGCAACGGCTTGCCGGGTAGCCGTACCGAGGAGTAACGCGCCGGAATAACGATGCGAAATTCGGGATTCATCGACTCAATCCAATGCCTCGACCTCTTCGCTGGTCAGTTCCCTGGCCTCCTCCGGCAGCATGACCGGAATACCGTCTCGAATCGGGTAGGCCAGGCGCGACGCGCGCGAGATCAGCTCCTGTTGCTGCTTGTCGTAAATCAGCGGACCCTTGGTCACCGGGTCGACCAGTATATCCAGTAAATGTTTATCCACGGTGTCGACTCTCCAGTAGTTGCATTAGCTGGCCGGTCAGGTTATCGCTCAACTCGATACTAAGCGGCACCACCCAGATACTTTCACGGGCCAGGCCCCTCAATTTTACCGCATCCTTGTGGGTTACCAGAATCGGCAATTCTGGTTTCAGATTCACGTCCTGGGCGCTGAATTCGTGATGATCCGGGAATTCGTGCTCGATGACGTCGATACCCATCTGCCTCAGGCTGGCAAAAAAGATTTCGGGAAAACCAATCCCGGCCAGGGCATGCACCTGGCGCCCCTGGAACTCGCTGATATGACGTCGCCGATCCGGATCCGACAGGTTCCAGACCTCGCCCAGCGACTCGATCACCTGGTCACTGTCGCGATCGATGGTAATGTCGACCTGCTGCAAACGAGCGCGTGGCTCTCGCAGGGGTCCTGCGGGCAGCATCAAACCGTTGCCTAGCGACAGGTAGCGACATACGGCAATCTCGATGTCGCGCTTGAGCGCATAGTGCTGCAGGCCATCATCCGCAAGGATGATATCGGTAGCCGGGTACTGCTCGAGAATTTGCGTGGCGGACGCGATCCGGTTCGAACCGACCCCGATCGGGCAACGACAGATCTCGGACATCATGTTGGCTTCATCACCGGCCGCATTGTCGGTGATACCATCGTGCAGGATTTGCACCCTGTGCTCGTTTCCACTTTTGTAGCCGCGCGTTATGATCGCCGGCTGATAACCCCTGTCCCGCAATAGCTGGTACAGCGCCACCACGATCGGGGTTTTGCCATTGCCGCCGAGGGTAATGTTGCCAACCACGATGGTCGTAACCGGGAGTCGTCGCGAGCGCCTTAAACCGAGCCGGTAAGCCAGCCGCCGCAGGCTGCTCAGCAGGTAATAAATCAGCGACAGCGGCATCAGCAGAATCGATAGCGGATTCATCGACCATAGCCACCAGCCCTGCCGTTTTTGCGACGACAGGCTGACCCAGTTTTGCATCAGGGATTTGTTGAGCACCGACGAGCGAATAATCCTTGGCCTGGCATCGCCGGTTTTTACATCGCCTTCCTTGCCATCGCGGAACTGCATCGAGTGGAGCTTGGCATAGATACCGTCGTTTTCCAGCAATTTGGCATGGGTACCCTGTTCGACGATTTTGCCGCTCTCCATGACCAGGATATGGTCGGCATGTTCGATCGTCGACAGGCGATGCGCGATAACCAGGGTGGTACGATTTTCCATCAAGTGCTCCATCGCATGCTGGATGAAGCGTTCCGACTCGGTGTCCAGTGCCGAGGTCGCCTCGTCCAGAATCAGTATCGGAGCATCTTTCAGCAGCGCCCGGGCGATTGCGATACGCTGGCGTTGACCGCCGGATAGCAAGACGCCGCTTTCTCCGACCTCGGTATCGAGCTGTTCCGGCAAATCTTCGATAAACTCCCAGGCATGGGCCTGCCTGGCGGCCTCGATAATCTGCGATTCGTCGACCTCGTTTACCACGCCGTAGGCAATATTATTGCGTATGGAATCGTTGAACAGGCGCGCATCCTGGCCAACGTAGGCAATCTGGCGACGCAGGTCGGTAATGTTGTATTCGGTGATAGGTTTACCGTCTAACAGTATTTTGCCGCTGTCGGCCTCGTACAGCCGAGGTATCAGGTTGACCAGGCTCGATTTACCGCTACCGGAACGCCCGACGATCGCGACCGTCTGCTTCGGCTTGACCTCGAAGCTTATCTCATCGAGCACGCGCTGCTCACTGCGTCGATATTGCAATACCACCCCGTCGAACTGCAAACTGCCTTTGGCACGCTCGAGTTCGAGCTGACCCTCGTTGTGCTCGCTGTCACGCGAGGTCAGTTCAAACACGCTTTCACCGGCAGCAATACCTTTCTGGATGTTGGCGTTAATCGAGGACAGCACTCGCATCGGCGCCAGCAGCATCGTCATTGCAAACAAAAACGATACGAAGTCACCGGTGGTAACGACGTCACGCATCGATTCAGAGGTCGCAAAAGCAACAATTGCGGCGAACGCAATCGCCACCACCAGCTGAATCAGCGGCATGCTAACCGCCTGAGCGATCGACATTTTCAGATGCAGTTTCAGATTGTTCCGGTTCTTACGCTCGAACTTGTCGCGCTCGAAATCGTCACCGCCGAAAATCTTAACGATACGGTTACCGTCGATTACTTCCTGGGCGACCTGGGTCACCCCGCCCATCGACTGCTGGATATTTCGACTGATAACGCGGAAACGTCCCGAAATTTTGACCACGATCAAAAATACCACCGGCCCGGCTACCAGGAATATCGCGGTCAAATAATGCGCAGGCTATCCTGGATGAAAGCCGTCAATGAAGACGAAACGGCCTTCGAAACCTGCTCCACATCATAGGAAAACCGCGCCACGATCGAGGCGCTCGAAGATTGGTCGTATTCATCGCTGGTCATCGTCAGCAGCTTCTCGAACATCATGCGTCGAAGGGTGTTGATTACATGGCGTCCGATATAGCTCATACAGTAGCTGCGCAGGAATACCGCGACCATGCGCACCATGAACAGGGCCACGATTGCGAACGGTATCAGCTTGATGATCTTGGGGTCGCGATCGATAAAGCCTTCGTCCATCAGCGGCTTCATCATGTAGGCGAATGCCGCGTCGGTGGCGGCAAAGATAATCATACCGATAAACGCCAGCAGGAAATAGAGCTTATGCTCGAACGCCAGCGAGAGTAGCGCGCGATAAGCCTTGAAGCCCGTCAAATTACCTTCGATCGGTTTCACTATGCTGACTCGCCTACTCGATCGGGCGCGTGGTGGCAATCGATACCTGCTTCAGGCCCAATTGGCTGACGACGTCCATCGCGGTAACCAGGGATTGCACCGGTGAATCTGCATCTGACTGGATTACGATCGGCAACCGGTTGCCATCCATGGCACGCTCGAGCGCTGCTCGCAGCGTTGCACTCTTGCTATTGGTTAGTTCACGCGAGTTCAGAAAGAAGCGGCCTTTAGCGTCGATCAGCAGGTTAAGTTTTCGCGGTGGATCCTGGGTTTGCGCCTGGCTGGCTTCGGGCAACCTGATCTTAAGCTGGGAGGTGGTATCAAAAGTGGTCGATACCATGAAAAAAATCAGCAACAGGAAAACGACATCGATTAACGGCGTCAGGTTGATGCTAACGTCTTCTTCGGGTTTGCCGTGATAAAAATTCATCGGTCTATCCTAGCTTCTTGCGATCGCCATGCAGAAATTCGACTAGCTTCATCGCCTCCTGCTCCATGACCACTACCAGGTCATCGATCTTGCGCTTTAAGTGACGATAGAAAATGAGGCTGGGTATGGCAATGGTCAGCCCGGCCGCGGTGGTTATCAGAGCTTCTGAAATACCGCCCGCCAGTTGCCCCGGATCACCCACGCCGACGACCGTGATCGCGGTGAACACGCGAATCATGCCGATGACCGTGCCAAGCAGGCCCAGCAACGGCGTTATCGTCGATATCGTACCCAGCGTGTTCATGAAGCGTTCCATTTCGTGCACCACGTGCCGACCCGTCTCCTCGATGCTTTCGCGGATCAGGTCGCGCGACAGGTGACGATTGATAAGGCCGGCGGCAAGCACCTTGCCCAGCGGCGAACCACTCTCGATTTCCGCAATGTGCTTGTCGGTCAAAGCATCGCTACTGAGTAGATTCCAGATACCGGTTAACAACTTTTCCGGAATAACCTTTTTTTGGCGCAGGGTCCACGTTCGCTCGATAATAATGGCTGCCGCGACGATCGAGCACAGCAATATCGGCAGCATCAGCCAGCCACCTGCCTGAACCAGTTCAAACACGCTATTTCCTCAGGATTAAATGCCGCACATCATACTGTGACAGGCCGCTTTTTACCATCGCCGCCAGATGCGTTCGCGTCGGCTACGTTCGGCCCTGATCCTCAGGCCATCGGCCGTGCTGTCAATCGTAATCGCACCATCGCGATCGCTGCGCAGCTGGCTTGCCGCTAGCGCCTGGTAGCGCGCGACTACCGCGGTTGACGGAAAGCCCCAGCGGTTCCCCCGGGCCAGCGTATAGACGACATGCCGCGGCGCGACCCGCTCGACAAAACCGGCGCTGGAGGAGGTTGCGCTGCCGTGATGCGGCACCACCAGCACCTCGGCCTCGAGCCTGGAACCATGCTCCGCCACCAGTCTCGCCTCACGCGAAATTTCGATATCGCCAGGCAACAGTAATCGGTGCCTGCCATTGACCAGCAACACACAGGATCGATTATTGGTGCTGCGCCAGTGGCCCACGCTCGGCAGAAAACTAAAATCGACTCCGTCCCAGCGCCAGTCCGGGTAGCCATGACAGGAGCGTACCCGCTGCTCGAGCCCGAATCGAGACTGCAGTTCATGCGGCGTGCCCGAGATCAGGCGCGCTGTCGGCAGGTCGCCGATTACCCCGTGCAGGCCACCACTATGGTCCTGATCGACATGGCTGACAATCGCCAGGTCGGGCCAGGCGATTGCCCGAGCGCGCATAGCCGGCAGCAAGCCCCAGTCGGTGGCGCTGAAAGCAGCGGCCTTACCCGGCCCAAAATCGTACACCAGGCTGTGATGACGGGTACGTAACAGAATCGATGTGCCCATGCCGACATCGAACACGATCAGCTCGAAGTCGCCTTGCCGCGGCCGTGCTGGCTGCCAGATCAGCAAAGTCGACAATCCGAGCATCATGACCGCACGCGCCGCCAGTCCGGCCGGCATCAACAACCACAGGAGCATCGCCAACGCCAGCAGTACCAGCGGCGCAGGTAGTGCCGCAGTCACCGAATCCATGCCGCTCGACAGCAGGAACTCGAGATAATCCAGCAGGACCTGCAATGCCCCGTCCGCCAGCCTGAAAAGCACTCGAGCCAGGTCGACATCGGCTAGCGCCAGCAGGCCGCCCAGCAGCACTGCTGGCAGCACGATAAAGCTGATCACCGGTATCGCGACGACATTCGCCGGCAATCCCGCAGGATTGAACTGCTCGAATATCAATAGCCCGAGCGGCGCAAACAGCAAGGAAAAGCCGCATTGCAGCAGCAGTAACTGCTGCCAGCCGCGCATTCGTCGTGGCAATCTGAACTGCACGAACGCGATAACCAGCAGTGCGCAGGTGCTCAACCAGAAGGAAGCCGAACCCACCGAGCGGGGATCCAGCGAAAGTATGACCGCCACCGCGAGTGCCAGCGACTGTAGCAAATTGATCCGGTTGCCGAGTAATAATGCCAGTGTCATGACGATCAGCATCACCAGCGCTCGCACCGTCGGCAGGCTGAAACCCGCCAGCGCCGCGTAGACCGAGGCGGCCAGAATCGCCATTACCGCGGCCATCTGCAACCGGTTCAAACCGCAGTAGTAGAATCTGGGTCGCCAACAGTAACGACCGAGCGCGAACATCACCAGCGCCACCATTCCGACGTGTAGTCCGGATATGGCCAGCAAATGGGCGGTGCCGCTGGACTGCAACAGGTTTCTATCGGCGAGCGTGATATCGCCGCGAAATCCAAGCAGCAGGGCCTTGATCAGGCCGGCATGACGACAATCGCTGCAGTGATCGTCTACCGCGAAGGCCAGGTGAGAACGCCAGTAGGCGATACCTACCGGACTCGCGGCTTCGAGCCGCAGGTTCGACGGCGAAGCGCGGATATAGCCGGCCGCGTCTATGCCGCGGGCAAACTGCCAGGCTTCATAGTCGAAGCCGCCCGGATTGAGCATCCCACGCGGTTGTCTCAGCTTGACCTGGAAGCGCCACCTCTCTCCAGCGCGCGGTATGATTTCGTTCTGGTGCCAACTCAACCGCAGCAGGCGAGGTGTGGCGCCGGGGTAACGATCGATCTCGAGGTTTTCGAGGTACAGCCGGATACGCCCTGTCTGAACCTCGGGCAGATCCGCCACCACGCCGCTGACGCTGGTTAACTGGTGATCATAACTGTTGATCAAACGGTGATCGAGGTGATGGTGAAACAGCGCGCTGCTCCAGAGATACGCCGCGGCGGCGAGCAGCAGGAAGCGGTGGCCAGGACAGTAACAGCACAACAGCAGCAGTAGCGGCGCAATCGCCGACCAGAATCGATCCGGTAATTCATTGCCGTAAAATGCCGACAACGAGCCCAGTAAAATGGCAACTGCCAGTTGGGGCATGCGGTCCCTGCCCTTTATTCCCTGTTATTTGATCCAACTCTTTGCAGATTATTCAATATCTGTCGATAATACAATGATCATGGCAAGGAAGTTTCTCAGGAAATTACTGCCGCACTCTGACGTCATCACAAAGAACCGCTGGATCAAACTCCTTGGCCCGCGGCTGCAGGAGCCGTCACTGTGGCATATCAACCGGCGCTCGTTTCCGCTGGCGGTGGCGCTCGGAATATTTTGCGCATTTATCCCGATTCCGTTTCAAATGCTGGTGGCCGCGGTGGGCGCCATCTGGTGGCGGGTCAATATACTGGTGGCGGTATCCATGGTGTGGATCAGCAATCCGTTCACCATGGGGCCGATGTATTACTTCTGTTACCTGCTGGGCGCGAAAATGCTCGGCCTCGAACCGGGAAGATTCCACTTCGAGCTGACTATCGACTGGCTGCTCAGCGGCCTGGCGGCAATCTGGGAGCCATTCCTGCTGGGATGTTTTACCGTAGGCTCGATTACGGCGATCCTATCGTTCGTGCTGGTACGCATTCTCTGGCACTTGCACATCCTGAGCCATATCAAGGCGCGCGCGAGGCGGATCCACAACCGCCATCGCCATGCCGCCGAGAAAAGGTGAATCTTCCACTAGCCATTCTGATAACG
>JAACFA010000316.1 GCA_009937625.1 Gammaproteobacteria bacterium
TTTCGAATCCAGCCACGACTGCGCGGTGGTGGAGGGCGCCAGCACCAGTTTCCAGTTTCACCTACAGGTCGACCCCGACGAGGCGGGGCCGCTTTATAACCTGGCGCAACTGATCACTGCGCCGATACTGGCCGCGGCCGCCAACTCTCCGGTGCTGCTGAACCGGCGGGTCTGGCACGAGACGCGGGTTGCGTTATTCGAACGCACTTTCGAGTATCGCTCGACGTCGCAGCTCGCGCGCGACTTTCCGACGCGAGTGGGATTCGGCGAAGCCTGGGTCGCCGATTCGATTATGGAGATTTTTCGCGAAAATGCGATGCGCCATCACGTCATCATGGTGCGCGACCCGGTCGACGACCCGTTCCAGATCCTGGACAAGGGAAAGATTCCGGAGCTAAGCGCGTTGACGCTGCACAACGGCACCGTATGGCGCTGGAACCGGCCTTGCTACGGTATCACCGACGGCAAGCCGCACCTGCGAATCGAAAACCGTGCCTTGCCGGCCGGCCCCACTATCGTCGACCAGGTGGCCAACGTTGCGCTGTATTACGGTTTGATGCAGGCCATGGCCACCGACGCCATCAATATTCCAGGGCGTATCGCTTTCGAGGACGCCAGGCTTAACCTGTTTGCCGCCGCCCAGCATGGCCTGGCAGCCCGGCTTACCTGGCTGGATGGACAGCGTTCGGGCGCAGGTGAACTGCTGCGACAGCAGTTGATCCCCGACGCCCGGGAAGGGCTGGCGGCCCTGCAGGTGCCGGCCAAAGACATCGACTATTACCTCGGGATCGTCGACGAGCGGGTCAGCAGCGGCCGCAGCGGCGCCCGCTGGTTACTGGACTCACTGGCCGGTGTGCCCGAGTATCAGCGCGCGGCGATTTGCAAGCAGGCGGTGCAGGAGGTTCACCAGCGCCAGGGCGGTTCGATACCCGTACACCGCTGGGACCTGGTCAAGCCCGAGGCCGGTGCCGCAGTCGAACAGTCCATGAAAAAGGTCGGCGACATCATGACGACCAACCTGTTTACGGCCAGACCGGAGGACCTTGTCGACCTGGCCACCAGCATGATGGATTGGCGACACGTGCGGCACGTTCCGGTTGAAACCGTAACAGGCGAACTGGTCGGGCTGCTGTCGACGCGCGAGCTACTGCATATGCGCTCCGGGGATATATCCAGCCGGGAACCACCGGTGCCTGTATCTGAAATCATGCAGCATGATCCCGCCACTATTTCGCCGAGTGCAGACCTGGGCGACGCCTTCGAGCAGATCCTGCAAAACGATGCCGGCTGCCTGCTGGTGGTGGCCCGCGGCCAGTTACTCGGGATCGTCACCGAGCGTGATCTGCTCGAAGCCGCGGTTGCGCTGATTCCCGCTACCCGCACAAAGTCGGCAACTTCCATCTGATAGCCGTTCCCTAATCAACCCAGCCTGCGCAACAAACGCGGCCGATAAGCTTAGCTTCGAGCTGCACCCTGGTCACGGAGTCCAGATTCCATTTTTCAACAAGGTCACGAAAACGGGAGTTAGAGAAATATTGATACATATCAATTACGGGAGCGATCCAGGCTCTAAACTGGCGAGGATTATAAAAATAACCAGAGGTAAGCATGAAAAAGCAAATTTTATTGTCAATGGGTTTCTTCGTCTTGCTGGTCGCGGCCATGTCGAACATGGTCACCGCGCAAGCCAAGGAGCGAGTGGTGTTCAGCGGCGGTCCCGCTGGCGGTACTTTCCAGGTGGTAGCAAACGCGATTCAGGTTTACAAGCCGATCAAGGCTTCGAAGGATTTCAGGGTCAGGGCACAGTCCTCTGCCGGTTCGGTGGAAAATCTGCGCAAAGTCAACTCGGGCAAGGCCCAGATGGGCGTCGTCTATTCGGGTCACGTCTACCTCGGCAGAAACGGCCAGATGAAAAACGACACCAAGAAGTATGAAGACGTAATGGCGGTCGCCTGGCTCTATGGCGCGCCGGCACAACTCGTGGTGCGTAAGGATTCCGGCATCAAGAGCACCAAAGACCTGGTCGGCAAGAAAGTCGGCGTCGGTAATGCCGGTTCCGGCGCATTCGCCAACTGCGAGCTCTTCTTCACCCACCTCGGCGTCTGGGACAAGATCGAGCGCAACGCGATGGGTTATAACGACGCCGCGCAAGCCTTCGGCAACAATCAACTGGATGCGTTCTGGCTGTTTACCGCCTTCCCAAGCGGCGCCGTCATCATGGCTGCACAAACCAACGATATCGAGCTAATCGACCTCGGCAAAGATGCCACAGACTCCGGCTTTTATGACAAGTACCCGTACTTTTCCAAGATCTCGGTACCAGCCGGTACTTACCGCGGTGTCGATTACGAAAGTCCCTCGTTCCAGGATTCGGCCCTGTGGGTAGCAAATTCCAAGGTTTCGGAAGATACCGTCTATAACATGCTTTCCATCATGTACACCGAGGAAGGCCTAGCCCACATGCTGCAGCAGAAGAAGACCTTCAAGAACATGAGCCTCGATACCGGCACCCAGGGCGTGGTCACGCCATGGCATCCCGGCGCGGTCAAGT
>JAACFA010000099.1 GCA_009937625.1 Gammaproteobacteria bacterium
CGAAGGAGAACTCGTCCGTGCCTGATCAGAATAACCTGCCGCCACGCGTTTCGCCGTTGTTACCGCGCAGCGGAGATCACATCGTCGATTACCGTAACCTGCGTCTCACCGAACGCAAGGCGCTAAGCGCAATCCAGGTGCTCAGTTTCAAGGGCAAACACGACCCTGCCGCCGATGCCATCGGCAGCGCGCTCGGCATCGAATGCTCGACTCGGCCGGGAATCAGCAATTCGAATGAACACACCCAGGTAAGCTGGAACGGCCCCAATAGCTGGATGATTGTCGCGAGCGATGAAGAATCCGGACGCGCGCCGGGTGAATTGCTGAAGATACTGCAGGATGCGGTCGGCGAACTGGGCGCCGTGGTGGATCAAAGCCATGGCCGCTGCGGACTGCGCCTGAGTGGATCGCGTGCGCGCCAGGTCATGGCCAAGAACACCGCGATCGATCTGCATCCGCGCGCCTTTGCCCCCGGTCGCTGCGCGCTGACTTCGGTTGCGCACATGAACGCCACCGTCGTGCAGGTCGACGACACACCTACCTACGACCTGTTCGTGATACGCAGCATGGCGCGCTCCTTCGCACACGCGATCGAACATGCCTGCCGGGAATTTGCCAACGACTAGAACCCGGGGCAGAGAACCCGAGACCGAATGCGTTGGGGTATATCGCCTAGCGCAATGCCTTCAGGTTCGCGATCAGGGCAATCTTCTTGCGTTCGACTTCTTCTGCAATCTTGTGCGCCAGATCTGCTTCGGGTCCGCAGCAGATAACCGCGGCTTCGCGGCTGGCCTCGGTGGTTTCCTCGACCGTCTTCATCAATGACTTGCCAATAATACTCAGAATTTCGGATTTTTCCTGATCCGATAAATCATAGTTGGCTAGTGCTGCATCGATTTTCTTGGCTGCCTTTTCGGCAGTTCTTGATAGCGCCATTTCGACTCCTTACTGTTGGTTAAGCCTGCTTAAACTCTGCTCGATATCCTCGATCAATTCGTCACAGTTTTCTATCCCTATCGAGAGCCGCAGCAGGTTCGGCGGCACCACGCTATGCGGACCTTCCACTGAAGCCCGGTGTTCGATCAGGCTTTCGACCCCGCCGAGCGACGTCGCCCGCAGGAATATTCGGGTGGCAGCGGCAATCATTTTGGCCTGTTCCGCATCTCCACGGACCAGCAATGATAACATGCCGCCGTAGCCGTTGGTCATCTGCCTTTTGGCGATGTCGTGCCCGGGGTGGCTTTCCAGGCCGGGATACAGGACCTTTTCCAGGCGCGGGTCATGCTCGAAGTGCTGCGCCAGACGCAGCGCATTCTGCGACGCTTTCTCGAAGCGCAGGAACAGGGTGCGCATACCGCGCAGCAGCAGCCAGGCGTCGAACGGCCCCAGTACACCGCCCATCAGGGTGCGCACCAACTTGATATCCTGCCAGCGTTCGTCGTCTTGCGCACCTACCAGGATCCCGGCATTAACATCGCTATGACCGTTCAGGTACTTGGTTGCCGAATGAAACACGATGTCGGCGCCGTAATCGAGCGCGCGCGTGGTGACAGGTGACGACACCGTGGCGTCAACGACCAGTATAGCCCCGGCCTCGTGGGCGATATCGGCAGCGGCGGCAATATCGATTAGGTCCCAGGTTGGATTCACCGGGGTTTCGATCCAGACCAGCGAAGTCTTGCCAGGCTCGATCGCGGCGCGCAGCGCATCGAGATCGCTCGCCTCGAACAGCGTCAGGCCGATCGAGCGCCGTGCGGAAATACGCCGCAGCCAGTCCTGCGACCCGTGATACATGATACGCGGCGCCACCACGTGCTCGCCCGAGTTAACCGTTTCGAGCACGGCACAGACCGCCGCCATCCCGGAAGCGAAGCAAAGCGCCTCGACGCCGCCATCGAGTTCGGCACAAACCTTCTCGAGCACTTCCCAGGAAGGGTTTCCAGACCGGGTATAGCTATAGCGGCTGAGGTACTCGTAATCGGCACCCCTGGCATAAGTCGTCGAGAACTGCAGCGGCGGATTGATGCCACCGGTAACATCATCGATGTAGTGGCAGGCCTGCGCCAGGCTGGTCTCGATCGAGGTCTTGTCGTCGTTGGTCATTCGATTTTTCGTTCGCCAGGATCAGGAAATATCATTAAAAAAAGATTTATCTTAACATCGCTCATGCCGTATTCTTGCAATTGTTTTTACGCCAAACCAGAGATTTACCGTATGGCCGCAAACCCCTATTCCATCGACAGTCGCAATCGCAAGATAGATCCGTCGCGCAACCCGTCCGCGGCGCTCAAGCCCGACGGCACGCCTGACGACAACGACCGGGTCGAAATCGGCCCTGCCGCCCTCGCCTTCGAAGAGTGGGCGGCGCTCGGGCTCGAGGCCCCGCACCTCGACAGTATGCGCGAATTTCGCCTGCAGCGCCTGATGCAGGAATTGCAGCGTCGGGATTACGGCGGCATCCTGCTGTTCGACCCGCTCAATATTCGCTACGCGACCGATACCACCAACATGCAGCTGTGGATCACGCATAATCCCGCCCGCGCCTGCTTCGTGTCGGCCGACGGCTATATCGTGCTATTCGATTTCCACAGCTGCGAGCACCTGTCCGACCACCTGCCGCTGGTTAAAGAGTTGCGCAGCGGCGCGTCTTTCTTTTACTTCGAGTCCGCCGGACGCGGCGAGGAGCATGCGTCGAAATTCTCCAACCAGATCGAAGAACTGATGCGTACCCATGCAGGTGACAACCGGCGCCTGGCGGTCGACAAAATTGAAATCGCCGGCCTGCGGGCGCTCGAAAAAATCGGCCTGCAAGTGTTCGAGGGACAGGAGGTCACCGAACTGGCGCGCCTGATCAAGGGACCGGACGAAATCAAGGCCATGCGCTGCGCGGTGGCTGCCTGCGAGGCTGCGATGTACGAGATGCAGGCCGCCATCGAGCCCGGTAAAAGTGAAAACGAAATCTGGTCGGTATTACATGCCGGCAACATCAAGCGCGGCGGCGAGTGGCTCGAGACGCGCATCTTTTCCTCCGGTCCCCGCACCAACCCCTGGTTCCAGGAATCGGGGCCGCGCATCGTCCAGGCCGGGGAGCTGCTCGCGCTGGATACGGACATGGTCGGCACCTACGGCATGTGCTGCGATATTTCGCGTACCTGGCACAGTGGCGGCGTCGAACCCACCGCCGAGCAAAAATGGCTGTACCGGATTTCGCACGAGCACATCATGACCAATATGGAACTGCTGAAGCCCGGTATAACTTTTAGCGAAATAACCGAAAAAGCGCATCGACTACCCGACGATTGTGTGCCGAACCGCTACGGCGTCGTCATGCACGGTGTCGGCCTGTGCGACGAGTATCCCGCGATTCGCTACCGCGAGGATTATGACAGCTACGGTTACGACGGTGTTGTCGAGCCCGGTATGGTGCTGTGCGTCGAAGTCTATTGCGGCAAAAAGGATGGCCGGGAGGGGGTCAAACTCGAAGACCAGGTGCTGATCACCGAAGACGGCTACGAGAATCTGATCTCCTATCCCTTCGAGGAAAGGCTGCTGAAATAGGTTTTCAAGACGCAATCAGGATAAGGTTCCCGAGCATGCCGGCATACTGCGTCATTCCCGCGCAAGCGGGAATCTTCAAATGATTTCCTGTGGCTACGAGATCCCCGCTTACTCGGGGATGACGCCAGGCGTTGTCGACCCGATACGTCGGCAAGACAAACTAACCGGCTAATCAGTCGGTTCGAGCATGGGCTCCTCGCCACCGAGCGCCTGCTTGCGGTTGGCCATGTAGGCCTGCAGCGCTTCGTCGACCGCCGGATCGATCGGCGGCGGAGTGAATTCTTCGAGAATTTTCGGCCATAGCTCGGTGGCGCGCATGGTCGCATCCTTGCTGCCCGCGAGCTCCCAGTTTTCGCTATTCTGCCAGTCGCTGATAAAAGGTTCGTAGAACGCGGTCTTGTAGCGCTGCATGGTATGCTCGCAACCGAAGAAATGGCCGCCCGGACCAACCTCGCGCATTGCCTCGAGGCCGATTTCCTCGAGATCGATCTTGATCGGCTCGAGCATCTTACTCATGTGCTGCAGCATTTCGCAGTCGATGACGAGTTTTTCGAAAGACGCGACCAGCCCACCCTCGAGCCAGCCGGCAGTGTGGTAAATCAGGTTGCCGTGCCCCATCACCGAGCTCCACAAAGCCATCTGCGTTTCATAAGTGGCCTGGGCGTCGACCGCGTTCGAGGCATTGCAGGCGCTGCTACGGTATGGAAGTTTATACTTGCGCGCGAGTTGACCACCGGCGATATTGGCCAGCGCGTTTTCCGGCGTGCCGAAAGCCGGCGAACCCGAGCGCATATCGACATTGGAAGTGAAGCCGCCGTAAACCGACGGTGTGCCTGGATTGGTTAACTGCAGCAACGAAATTCCGACCAGCGCCTCGGCGTTCTGCTGCGCCAGCGCGCCCGCCATGGTCGATGGCGTCATCGCGCCCATCAGCGTGAAGGGCGTTACCGTGACCGGCTGCCCGAATAGCGCCATCTGCATCGCGCCGTAGGCCATCGCATCGTCGAGCTTGCGGGGCGAATTGACGTTCACGTTGGTCATCACGCTCGGGTGCGCTTTCATCTCCCCCATGCTAAGACCGCTCGCGATAGCGCTCATCTCGATCGCATCGCGCGCCCGTCCGCCTCCGATTCCAGTAGCAAAAAACGGTTTGTCCGACAAGGTCAGGTTGACGTAAGTAGTATCGAGGTGGCGCGAGTTAGCGGGCATGTCGGTGGGCGCAGTGGCCTGGTTACCAAAGAACGTCAGCACGTTAAAGTATTGCCCGAAGCTGATCAGTCTTTTGTAATCTTCGTAATTACCTGCCCGCCGACCGTTGATATTGTCATGCACGTTAGGCGTACCCGAGACCAGTCCGAAGTTGATGACATCACCGCCAACCGGCATGGTTTGCGCCGGGTTACGCGGCACCACGTCGAACCGTTCGGGCGCCCTGGCGACTGTTTCCAGAACCAGGCTACGGTCCATCCGCACCACGCCCTCGTCATCTACCGCGGCACCGGCGTTGCGAAACAGGCTCAATGCCTGATCGCCCAGCACTTCGATACCCTCTTCTTCGATTATCCGCAGCGAAACCTCGTGAATGAACTCGAGTTGCTCCTCGTCGAGCGCCTGCAAAGGCGCAAAGCGGTTATGCAGAACTTTGGAGTCGAGCTGGTGTATCGCGACGGGTTTTTCAGCGGGTGGCGAACGCCTGCGACGGCGATTTACTCGAGCCATTATATGAATTCACAGTTTATTAGAGATGCACGGGCGTGGGTAATCTTATATGATCGATTGCGCTTAATCGATAACAATGATTTCACGACCGAGGAGATGCAATATGGCCAGAAGCGCCAAGATACGCGGTTTATCCGACATCCTGACTTTTTTCCGTCGTAACGAAACCCCAATATTTTTCGTATCGCCAACGGCCTTCAATCTCCTTGGCCTCGAGAAATTCGTGAATCGTTTCTACCACATCAACTATTTCGATTCCTTCGACGGCAACCATCCGCGAGTATTCGTACCCTCGGAGAAAAGCCACGCCGAGTTCGAATCCATGGAAGATGTCTGTAATTACATGCTGATGCACAAGGAAGTCATCGACCGCATCAAGAAAGCCGGCAAAGGGCCGGCCCGCCTGCTGTTCGTCATGCTCGACGAGAAAACCGAGGAAATTTGTGAAGAGCTCGGCGTCAAGATCGCGCTGCCGCCGGTAGAGATGCGCAAACGCCTCGATTCCAAGATCGAGCTGACACGGCTCGCCAGCGAGGCCGGTATCGACAGCGCTCCCAACGTGCTGGTGAAGAAGGCCAATAGTTTTTCAGAGCTGATGGACGCCGCCAACAAGGCGAAACTCGGCAACGACCTGGTGGTTCAGACCCCTTACGGGGATTCGGGCCGCACCACGTTTTTTATCAAATCGGAGGCTGATTACAACAAGAACGCCAAGGATATGAAGGACGAACAGCTCAAGATCATGAAACGCATCAACCACATGCCCGGCACGATGGAGGTTTGCGTGACCCGTCACGGGACCCTGTCGGGTCCGATTCAGACCGACATAACCGGCTTCGAAGAAATCACGCCCTACAAGGGCGGCTGGTGCGGTAACGACGTCTGGCCGAAGATATTCAACGCCAAGATCCGCAGGGAACTGCGCAACATGGCCTCCGCGCTCGGTGACCGTCTCTATAAGGAGGGCTACAAGGGCGTGTTTTGCATGGATTTCCTGCTCGACACCGACGATGGCACTCCCTATCTGGGTGAAGTCAATCCGCGCATCAGCGGCGCCAGCCCGCTGACCAACCTGATTACCGCCCATTACGGCGGCGTGCCGCTTTTCCTGTTCCATTTACTCGAGTACCTCGATGTCGACTACGAGATCAACCTGCGCAAGGTGCAGAATCGTTGGAACGAGTATGATTTCTGGAGCCAGCTGGTTCTCAAGCAAACCGAGGACAAAGTGCGACAACTCACGCACGCACCGCGCAGCGGCGTCTGGCGCATGGACAAGTACGGCGGTATCAGCTTCGATCGGCTCGACCTCGACTGGACCAATGTCATCGATAACGACGAGGCCTATTACCTCAGGGTTTACCGGGAAGGCGATTACACCTACAAGGGAGCCGATCTGGGCATTATTGTATCGCGCGGTCGCATGCAGACCGAGCAGCGCGAACTGCGTGAGCGCGCCAAACTTTGGACCGCCGCGATTAATGCCGAGTTTCATGGCACCGCACCCGGGGCCGTGCCGGACATTTACCAGGATCCTTATCGTTCGAAACTGTTCTAGGACCGCCCGCAAAGAGGGACTGAGATCAGGCGGTTTGCTCGATTGTTCCGACCGGGGGCGTGACGATAGAGTTGTCCCAGCCGATCAGCTTTTCGATTTCCTCGGCGACGCGCAAGACTTCGTAATCGCTTCCTACCGGTCCGAGAATCTGCAGCGATAGCGGCAGGCCCTCGTCACCCAATCCCATCGGAATCGCACAGGCCGGCATACCGGTCAGGTTGGCATCGTAGAGAAAACTCGCCCAGTCGAGCCACGGCAACTGAATATGGGTATCGTCAATCTTGTGCGGGTGGATCGAGCCATGCGGAAAAGCTTCGCAGCCGAGCGTCGGGGTTATCAGGATGCGCGCGTTGTGGCGCGCGAACATTTGCTCGTAATGCGCTCGAATCACCTTGCGCTGCGCCTGGGCCCGGGCGAAATCGTCGGCGTTGAATTGATCACCAAAATCGATGAAGCCCTTGGCCACTTCGCCGAGATAATCGATGTTATAGGCGCTACCACGAGCATTTTCAGCGGCGTCGTAACACGCGGTAACCGCCCAGGTCTCGACCGAAGAAGTCAATCCCGGGTTATCTTCAATCATCTGAAAATCATCCAGCTGCATTTTTTCCACCACAGTCCGGAAAGCTTCACGAACATCCGTATTTACCGGCGCGAAGCCGAGATCTTCGGAGTAGACAATTCCGCGCCGGTTAAGCCTCGGGCTGGAGTTACCTTCAAATTTTTCTCCGATAATCTCGAAAAACAGGCGCGCGTCGGCGACACTTCGAGTCATAGGACCGTAGGAAACGATCGATTGCCAGGAGGGAAAACAGGGCTCGCGGGGGACCGCACCGAAACTGGGCTTGAAACCGACGATACCACAGAATCCGGCGGGTATGCGTATCGAACCGCCACCGTCACCACCCAGAGAGAAAGCACCCATGCCGGAAGCGACCGCAACCCCGGCGCCACCGGACGAGCCACCGCTGGTACGCTCGACATTCCAGGGGTTCGAGGTGAGTCCGTAGAGTTCGGAATGCGTCACCCCGGTAAGACTGAATTCGGGGCAGGTCGTCTTGGCAAAAATAATGGCACCTTCCTGCTCCAGCAGCTCGATCGCGCGACAGGTTTCGGTAGGTACAAAATCGCTCAACAATTGAGAGCCATTGGCGCAGGGATAACCGGCCAGAAACTGGGAATCCTTGATCGTAATCGGAAGCCCGCAGAGTTTGCCGGCGTTTCCGCTGGCACGCTTCTTATCCGCTTCAAGAGCTGCCTGCCTGGCTCGACCGTAAAGCTTCAACGCAATCGGATTGAGTAACGGTGCAAGCTCTTCCGCCCGGGCGATGGTTTGTTCTAATAGATCGACGGCGCTAATTTGACCCGTGTCGAGGGCTTTTAACTGTTGTGACGCGGTAAGCGAGATTTCGGCCATGTAGTCTTTGCAATAAACAACGGGCCGGGAATGCTCCCGGCCCATCTAGTTTGAAACGAGTGGCCGTAGCTTAGACAGCAACGTATTCGTCTGCAAGTGTTTCGTCGCTCAACAGGACTTCGAAAGGTACTTCAGGTTCCACGGGGGCCGCAACATCGGTTACATACCACGCTTGCGCGCGACGCGTAATTTCGTCCTGCGACAGGTTTTCGATCTTGCTGGCGAGTGACCACAGGTGGCCATTACCGTCGACCAGGATCCCGGTGCGATCACCCCAGTAGGCGTCGTACAAAGCGGTGTGAACCATGCCACCGGCTTCGAGCGCTCGCTCCCAGCTGGTGTTGACATCATCAACATAGAGATGGATCTGACCGCCGCTGGCGCCCAGGCTCGCGGGCGACAGAATGCCCTGTTCGGGTGCCTCACGATTTAGGGCTATAATGCTGTTGCCAATTTTGATGGTGGCATGGATTGCCATCGCATCATCGGCGACGGCTTGACGAGTTAACAATTCGGCGCCAAATGCGGCCTGGTAAAAAGCGACGGCGCTGTCTACATCAATAACGGTCAGGCAAAGGGTTGCGGTACGATAGCCGCGTGGAATCGGGGATACTTTCTTGCTCACAATATGCTCCATAATGTTGATTGAAAAAATTAGATCAAAACCGGACTTGATTTCATGAATGTAGACTCGATCAACGGAGAAAGGCTACACTATGATTCATAATGTAGTTAACTAATTAGAATATGTCAACACCATGAATCAAGATGTAGATCTAGGGATTACGGGATCGGTAACGCAGGCCGACCTTGCGCCGCTGCGCGACGGCGGTAGACTGGGAGAGTTTGCCGTGGTTTATCGGGTCGAGCGAATGCACCAGGGTGGTGGATACGGTGACTCGGGAAAGCACCCGTTGGCCTGGGCAGTGGCGGTCTACGTCGACAGTCAGTTATGCCGGGTATACAACGCACGGGGTTCGGGCCGTGAATGGAACAGCATCGACAAGCTTGGCGCCTGGCTGCGCGAACAGGGCTTTTGGTACTGGTGGACGCGCAACGATCTCGAACCCGTCGGTAATGCAATGGCCGACGACGAAGAAACTCAAGATTTACCGTCGCCGGCCTTCGTCGATCCGCCTTTTTCACCGTTTTGATGTCGACCGCGAACCACACGGACTTCACCTTCCGCGCCTTCGCAGAGGATCGGCCGGGACCCGCCTGGCAGCACCATTTCAAACAACTGTGGCCGGCCTACAAACGCTGGTTCCTGCGTTACGGTGAACGCGACCGGCCGACCTACTTCGAATCGGCCAGGGCGTTAAAGCAATATATGCCGGAGTTTGTTCCGATATTCGAAGCCATGGTCGATCTGGCCGGCGGCGGTGACCACGCCGCGCGCTTTCTGTCGCAATATTGCCCGCCACCTCTATTCCGCGGTTGTTCCCAGGCCATTTACGATGTCGAAGAATCGGTACTGGTGCGCAGCTACGATTATTCACCATTTGTTTTCGACGGGCTGCTAATGCGCAGCCGGTTCGGCGAACGCCAGGTTATCGCAATGCTGGACTGCATGTCGGGGGTACTGGACGGTATCAACAGCGACGGGCTGGCGGTGTCAATGTCGTTTGGCGGTCGCGAAGAATTTGGCGAGGGCTTCGGCATCTCGTTGCTATTACGCTACTTGCTTGAATTCGCGGGCAACGTCAACGAAGCCTGCGAGCTTGTACAACGTGTACCAGTGCAAGGGGCTTATAACATCATGCTACTCGATCGCGAGGCAAACTTCGAAACGGTAGAAATCGCGCCCGGTTGCGAACCGACCCGGGTTGGTCACCGCGTGGCGACCAATCATCAGGCCAACAGCAGCTGGCCGCTTTACGAAGAAAAGGTGTTTACCCACGCGCGTTGCCAGCATTTACAAAACCTGACCGCGGCACGCGAACACAGCAGCTACGCTTTTACCCGCGAATTGGCTTCGGCACGCTTTACAACGCAGCCTTTTTCCCCGGGCGCAACGCCTGCGAGTATTTCTGGCCACACAACCAGTGGGAATTAAGCTTCGATCATTTCAGTGACCGCGAGTATCACGTCGAGTTCATCGATCCCGACGGCTTCCCGGATGATAGCGAGTCCTACGGCGAGGTTTACACCAGCAAACCGCTACCTGTGCTGCAGTTTTGATTCTGGTCGCTTAGTTACCTGGTGATCCGAGTTCTGGGGAGTTTTACGACTGCCCGACAATCACTCAAATGACCAAACGTAATTTATCGCTACAAAATCCATTTCCAGGTCTTCTTCGACCACGGGACCACCTACGCCCGAAAAGTCAAATTCGACATCGTCTCTCGTGGGGTAAAGCATATACTCCAGTTCGATTGCGCCACCCTTCATGATTTTATAGCCGACGCTAACGCCGGCCGCGATACCGTAGACGTTTTTCTCACCGCCCCAATCGATGACGGGATTATCGCTGAATTCCTGTGAAACCCGGGTATATCCTAACCTGCCCTTGGCATATAAGTCTCCCGGAGTCCTGGCCACGACGAAAAAACCAACGGTGTCTGCCGAGGCGCGACTACCGGTGCCACCATAATCGCCATCTTCGCTAACGGTGGCGGTATATTCGAATTCCATCGCCAGCACGTCGTTTACCTGCTTCCCAAAGGCAAAGCCCAAATTCCTGATATCGGATCCATCTTCAGGCACATCGTCGGCAATGGTAATTTCACCGTACTTGAGAACGAGATAAACCCCACCGCCAAAGTCAATCGGATTGCGACCATAGTCCCTGGCGGCATGACTCACGGCTGGTATTAAAAAGGTTAGAGATAGAAAAACTATAACCAAATTTTTCCTCATAACTACTAACTCCTGGATAAATATATTAAACAATGAGCCAAATTGTGTTGATCCGGATTACAGCTTTCGGCGCAACCTAACACAGTCTCTGAAGTAAGTGTAGTACATGACTGATTACTAATGAGATTTTTTTATTTAATTTCTGAAAAAATGGTCTTTTCGTGCCCCGGCTCAGGTAGATCGGCAGACCTGAACGCTTCGAATCGAATCCTGTTAGCAGGCTCTTATCGGCACATCATAATTGCCTCGTAGCTGGCCGAAATAAAACCAGACTGCCATACCTGTTCCTTACGGTTTATAAACGCAACCAGCGGAATTTTCTGACTATAGTTTACGGCTGCAGTTTTTGCAGGGCTTCTTCGGTGAACAATTGCAGGCCGATTTCGGGCTCGTAGCCGTGGATTTCCTTGACGTCCAGCGCCCGGATGAAGGCGAGAATTTGCTCGCTGATGACCTGCCCGGGCACCAGCACCGGGAATCCGGGCGGATAAGGTGTGACGAAGCTGGCCGAAACCAGTTCGCGACCCGATTTCATCGCCTTGCCGATCGTGGCCTCGTCGATCGTCATGTATTCACAGTTTTCATCGTCGTAAGCGAGGAAGAAAGCCCGGCGAATATCGCCTTCACCGGTTTTCAGCTTGCTCGCCGCATTCGCTGCAAAGGCCGCGTGAAAATGGCTGAAATCCGGCAAGGGCGGCAATTCCTGTGATAGCGACACAACCCTTTTATCGATCAGGCGCCGCTCGACGCGACTGGCCTCCTCGCGCTCCTGGTCCAGTTCGGTGGCGATCTTGACCAGAACTTCGAGCAGGAACGCCACCGAGCTTCGGGTGGTGCCGATGTTGGTCATGAATAACACTGTATTGCGCGAAGTCTTGTTAATCTGGATCCCGTACTTGTCCATCAGGTACTTGTTTTTAAAGGTATCGCCGTCGATCCCGGTAAGTCCGACGTAAAGCGTCAGGCGAGTCAGGTCGATGACAAACTCGTCAGTATCCCAGGCTTCCTCCATGCGGGTGCTGGCCCAGCCCTTTTCCGGATCGAAATAGGTGCCGATTCCCGACGGTCGGTACTCGTCTGGAATCATTTCGCTGGGTTTAAGAAACCGGAAATACTTGCTCAACAACGGATGCGACGCGACGCGCTCACGAATCGTCATCGCCAGCTCGACCTGCTTCTGCACCATCTCGAAGCCTTCGAGTTCGACCTGGCGCCGGCCCATGTCGAGCGAAGCCAGTATCTGGTAATTGGGCGAAGTCGACGTATGTGTCATGAAGGCCTCGTCGAATGGTTCCTGCACCTTCAGGCTGAAATCCTGGTCATAGACGTGAATCATCGAGCCCTGGCGCAGCGAGGTCAGCGACTTATGCGTCGACTGGGTTGCATAGGCGCGCACGCGCACGGTTGCGGGGTCGGGTAACAACCGTTCCGTAACCAGGTCAGCATCCTTGACCTTGGAAATTCGCTTGCAGTAGGCCGCGTACTCGGCGGCATATTCCTTGCTGGCGTAACGTGTCCGCAGGCGATCGGCCGTCGCCATCGCGGTGCGACGACGGTAAGTCGGGGTGAAACCCGCGAACGCAAACCAGGCCTCATCCCACAGGAAAATCAGATCGGGCTTGATCGCGAGGCATTCTTCCATCACGCGCTCGACGTTGTAGACCACGCCGTCGAAAGTGCAGTTAGTCAGTAACAGCATTTTCACCTTGTGCAGCAGGCCGGCCTTTTTGTATTCCAGCAGCTTGTGCTTGATTTCCTTGAGCGGCACAGCGCCGTACATCGAGTAATCGTTGAGCGGGTAGGAATCGAGGTAACACACGAGGGCGCCTGCCAGCACCATGCCGTAATGGTGCGACTTGTGGCAATCGCGGTCGACAAGAATGATATCGCCCGGCTTGACCAGCGCCTGAACCACGATCTTGTTGGCGGTCGAGGTGCCGTTGGTAACCCAGTAGGTGCGCCTTGCCCCGAAAGCCCGCGCCGCCAGTTCCTGCGCCTTCTTGATCGGCCCGTGTGGCTGCAGCAGCGAATCGAGCCCGCCGGAAGTCGCCGAGGTTTCTGCGAGAAATATATTGATGCCGTAAAACTGCACCATTTCCTTGATCCAGTGCGACTTGGTCACCGATTTGCCGCGCGAAATCGGCATCGCGTGGAACACCCCGGTGGGCTGACGGCTGTATTTCCGCAGGGCGGTGAAAAAAGGGGTTTCGTAGCGTAACTGAATGCCTCGCAAGATATTCAAATGAAGGTCGAGATAATCCTCCTGCTGATAGAAAATGCGGTTGAACTTCTGAGTTACGTTGCCGGCGATGTCTTCCACCGCGGCATCGGTCACCAGGTATAGATCGAGCTCCGGTCGCAGCTCGGAAATCAAGTTACCGAGCAGCGGACCGCGCTCGATATCGAGCGCGTCTTCGTATTCCGATTCGTTGATCCGGGCCAGGTACCGTTGCAAAATTTCGAGATGATTGTCCGAGCGCAACGGAAAACCGTAACGAATCACGACCGCCTGGATATTATAGTTGAACAGCACCGCGATCAGCGCGTCCTCGAAGCTCGGCACCACGACGATGTCGTAAACGAAACTATCCTCGGGTCGACGCAGCGCATGCAGGTTTTCGCGCAGTCGCCTGATGTCTTCATCTCCACTTTCGTCGACGAAAAGCAGCTCGAAATAAGGACGCTGGTGATGCTCATCATAGAAATTCTGGATCGTATCGTCCTGCTCCTCGAGTTCGGCCGACACCCGCAGATCGATCTCTCGCGAGCGATAGGTGCCATTGATCAAGGCTCGCACGATGCGCGCGACCACGCGCGACAGCACGGCAAAATCCTGCTGTTCGAACAACTGCCACAACAGCCTGACATCTTCCAGCGACGGGAAGGCGCTGTAATCCTCGATGATTGCGAGCGTGGTCAAGTCCTGCTTGATACGCTTCGACAGCGCCGCAATATCCGCCTTGCGCATATGCTTCTCTCGGAGCCGGCTGGTGCTCTCCTCCAGGCGATGCCAGGTGTCGAAGCGCAATTGCGTCGGGCTATGGTAAAAATCGAGGTTGGTGCGTTCCTTCTTCTTATTCAATTTAAGGTTCTCTGACATTTCCTCTCCCCGGGGCAAGAGCCTTGTTGCCGCAGCGTTCCGCTGCATATTAACAGAGATCTCCACTGAGATTACCTATTGTCGCGAGCGGAGCTGTAAATTCATTGTCGCCAACGGCCTAAATCGTTATGCTTCTCGCCCTTGCGATAAATACCATGGGGATTTATACATGCCTATCCAGCTTTCCGACCAGGCCCTGCTCAAGACAAAAGCCTACATCAACGGCCAATGGGTCGACGCCGATAGCGGCGAAACGGTTGCGGTTACCAATCCCGCCAACGGCGAAATCATCGCCGAGGTCGCCAAGTGCAGCACCGCCGAGACGCGACGCGCAATCGAAGCGGCCGCCGAGGCTTTCGGCGAATGGCGCCAGCGCACCGCCAAGGAACGCGCGGCATGCCTGCGCAAGTGGTTCAACCTGATGATGGACGCGCAGGAGGACCTGGCGCTGATCATGACCCTGGAACAGGGTAAGCCGCTGGCCGAGTCGCGCGGCGAAATCGCCTACGGCGCCAACTATATCGAATGGTTCGCCGAGGAAGCCAAACGAATATACGGTGACACTATTCCGCAGCCGTCCAATGACAAGCGCATCGTCTGCATCAAGCAACCCGTAGGTGTCGTCGCCTGCATCACCCCATGGAACTTCCCTAACGCGATGCTAACGCGCAAGATCGCGCCGGCACTGGCCGCCGGCTGCACCGTCGTCTGCAAGCCGGCTAACGCAACCCCGCTATCCGCTTACGCCTTCACCGAGCTGGCCGAACGTGCGGGCATACCGCCCGGTGTTATCAACATGGTCACCGGGGAAACCGCAGCCATCGGCAAGGAACTGACTTCCAATCCGATCGTGCGCAAACTGACCTTCACCGGCTCCACTCCGGTCGGCAAGCAATTGATGGCCGAGTGTGCGCAAACGGTCAAACGGACTTCGATGGAACTCGGCGGCAACGCGCCGTTCATCGTATTCGACGACGCCGACCTCGATGCCGCGGTCGCGGGCGCGTTGATCAGCAAGTATCGCAATGCGGGTCAGACCTGTGTCTGCGCCAATCGCATCCTGGTGCAGGAAGGCTGCTACGACGCATTTGCGGAAAAACTGGCCGAAGCCGTTAGCGGGCTCAAGCTGGGCGACGGCACCGAGGAAGGCGTGACCGTAGGACCGCTGATTACCGAGCAGGCGGCTAACGACATGGAGGCCTTCGTCGAGGACGCGGTCGCCAAGGGCGCCACCAAAGTCGTCGGTGGCAATCGCTCCAATATTGGAACCCAGTTTTTCGAACCCACCATTCTGACCAACGTCAGTGGCGAAATGCGCGTCTTCCGCGAGGAAATATTCGGCCCGATCGCGCCCCTGTTCAAGTTCAGCACCGAGGAAGAAGCTATCCAGATGGCCAACGATACCGAGTTCGGCCTTGCCTGTTATTTTTACTCGCGCGACATCGGCCGTATCTGGCGCGTTGCGGAGAACCTGGAGTACGGTATTGTCGGCATCAACGAGGGTATCATCTCGAACGAAATGGCACCTTTTGGCGGCGTCAAGGAATCGGGCCAGGGCCGCGAGGGTTCAAAATATGGCCTGGATGATTACACTGAAATCAAATACATGTGTCTCGGAGGTATCGATCAATGAGTAACGCAGAACTAAAAGCGACCGAGTTTGCCGGAGTTTCCAACCAGGACTGGCAGGCACGTAAAGAAGCCGCCGTGGCTCGCGGCCAGGGCAACGTTGCACCGGTTTACACCGAACGCGCGCTCGGTTCCGAGATCTGGGACGTCGAAGGCAATCGATATATCGATTTCGGCACCGGCATAGCGGTTTGTTCGGCCGGTCATTGTCACCCGAAAATAACCGCGGCGGTGCAACAACAACTCGAAAAGTTCAGTCATACCTGCGTCATGGTAACACCCTACGATAGCATGGTTCGCCTGGCCGAGAAACTGAACGAGCTGGCGCCCGGATCGAGCAGTAAAAAATCGATATTCGTCACCACCGGCGCCGAAGCCATCGAAAACGCGGTCAAGATCGCGCGCGCCCACAGCGGCCGACGCGGCGTAATCGCTTTCAACGGCGGTTATCACGGCCGCACCAACATGACCATGGGGCTAACCGGCAAGATTACACCCTACAAAAACCTGTTCGGCCCCTTCCCGGCCGAAATTTACCACGCCCCGTTCCCGATCGAATACCATGGCGTATCGGTCGCGGACGCGCTAAAGGGGATCGACAACCTGTTCATGTGCGATATCGCGCCCAGCGATGTCGCTGCCATTATCGTCGAGCCGGTACAGGGCGAGGGCGGTTTCTACC
>JAACFA010000100.1 GCA_009937625.1 Gammaproteobacteria bacterium
AAAGTGTCTCACTTGATGTCGGGAAATTCTATATTGTCGTTCAAAAATCACCTTTGATTTGCATCAACCGACTTAGAAAATCCCGCTGCGCTTGGCGCCATGTACTCGTTGATCAGTGTCGAATGCATATATGCCGGTGGCGTATCGGTCAATACCTGCTGACGCATCGACGCAACCATGACCAGCTGGTGTCGCGACACTAGCCTGGCCGCACTGGCCAGGTCGTCACGGTCCTGCGGCTCCAGCGATGAAATCAGGATGATCGGCGAGCGCCGCGGCTGGCGGCTGACCGCCTCCAGGCCGGTGGACGCGCGGGCGATACAGGAATCGATGAAGCCCTGCTGGATTGCGGCGCCGAAGAAAGACTCGATGGTAGATGCCCAGTATTGACCGGCGCAGCAGCCCTGGACGACCTCGCCGGGAAACCGCTCGACCATACAGCGTCGAGGGAAGGAAAAGCTACTTGTCGTAAGATTGACTGCCAAAGCCCGGCGGCGTTGTGCGACCGACGATAGCTTCCAGCAGTTCGAGCTCCTCGTTGCTGTGATTAATCACCGGCGCTGGCCGGATGCGAGTCCCCTTTTGCGACTGGCTGGCAATGTATCGCGGCTCATCATGACTCTTGCTGACGATCAGTTCGCTATCGTCGGGATCGTCGTTGGCGCTAACGGCCACCTGGCCATAACAGGTGCATAAATAAGTGAGTTCGGGTTCGACTTCCAGGTAAACGCCGGAGCCCCGAATGCCGATAGTCGCGGTGGAAGCGCTCATGCTGAGGCGTCGGCCCGAATCACGTTTGGCGAATACCGATAACAATCTCCCGGCTAAAATTCTCAGGCTATCGATAAAAAAATCCGCGCCGCCAATTTCGAGCTCGCTGCCGCTGCGCAAGATGAACGAGTCACCCCCGACCGCAAAAACGATGCGACCCGTGTCGCCTGTACGCACCGTATCGCCGCCGCGAATGCGGGTATTGATATCTGCGCGTCGACCATTGACCAGGACTTCGCCCTCGAGTTCATAAATCGACCTGCCGGCCTCGAGCCTTCTCGCCGAACCGCCGAACAGGCGCGCATAGGCAGGGTTTAATGGCGACATCGCCAGCGCGCCGCAACACAGTAACTGCATCAGGCGAGCGCGCTTCCTCGGATCTTCCAGCGACAAGCCATCTTCCGCCAGGATTTCGTAATCGGATTTCATGCTTCGATGCTAGGCATAAAGTGATCGTTTTTCCAGTTTAATGTCACTCCTGGATACCGCTCCTCGACACCACCAGCGCGTCGACAATGGTGACCCCCGCCTGGTTGACGATGACCGGATTCAAATCGATTTCGCCGATCGAATCGGAAAAGGCAATCGCCAGCGCCGAAAAGCTGGTTATCAGCTCGACCAGCGCGGCACGATTTACCGCGGCCTGCCCCCTTACCCCGGCCAGCAACCTGGACAACCTGAAGGCACGTTCAGCCAGCAATTCGATCAGGATGCCACCGCAGGCGACAATCACCATCGGCCCATACTGCGCATCGTTTTTCATACCCAGTGAAACCTCGACCCCCGACTCGACCATCGGCATGACCACGGTGCGCGGCCCGAGGCGCGACTCCATTTCCCGGTAAGCCGACCGCAATTCGCTCTCATTCTCGAGGCCCAGCCGGACTCCACTCTGATCCGATTTATGCGCGATCCCCGGTTGCGCGGTTTTGAGCGCCACCGGCCAGCCACAGGATGCGGCCCCGGCCAGCAGTTGCTCATGATCTTCGACAACGCTATATCTAACAACCGGCAGTCCGAAATCGGTCATCAGCTCGAGCGAGGTGACTTCGTCGAGCCTGCGCGCGGACCTTATTCGCCGCGCCCAGGCCGCAACCACCGAGGCGTCGAAGCCTGGTTCTGCCTCAGGCGCATCCGCGACTTGCCCGGGGCGATAGTTCACCAGGTTGCGCAGCGCGCGCAACCCCACGTCGATGCCGTTGATGACCGGGATGCCCTGCCAGGTCAATTCGGCCGCCGTCCGGCTTAACGAGGTATAAGCGCAACTATTAACCAGGACCACGGGTTTCTCGCTGTAATCGGCGAGCTGCCGCGCCACCTCGAATAGTTCCGGGTAGTGAGAAAACCCGTCGCGAAACTCGAACTCGAAGCTCAACAGCCCGGTATCGGCGTCATCGAGCAGCGCCTTGCCGCATTCGAGGTATGTCTGCCCGGTGTTTCTGCCGAGCGCACCCATGCCGTCCATCGGGTTGATCGCCTCCAGGCCGGTTTCGAGATGGGCTCGCAACACGCCAGTGGTTGCATCCGATATCTGTGCGAAATCGAGGCCGTAATCCTGTGCCAGATCGATCATCTGTTCGCGCATGCCGCCCGAGTCGAGCATGCTGGCGAGGCCACCGCCGGCGACGCGTAATCCCGCGGCAAACAGCATGGCCGTAACAATCATTTCATCGGCATCGCGACACAATATCGCCTCGTAACGCCGGCACAGCGCGATAAACGCCTCGTGATCTCCAACGATGGCGCCGGAGTGGCTGAGCGCCAGTTGCGCCGATTTTTCGGTGCGCCCGAGGCGCGTGATCACCACCGGAATCGAGCGCGCCCGGGCCTGGTCCAATGCCGCGACGAATGTCGGCACATCGCGCACCGTTTCCAGGATTATGGCGATAACACGCGTCGATTCCTGCTGCAGCAGATAGTCCATGTAATCGCCCACGGTGGCATTGGTTTCCTGGGCGCTGGCAATGACGTAGTTGAAGCAGAAGCGCGCATCGTTATTGGCCAGGTAAGTCATACCCGAGCCGGAATGCAGAATCAGTCCGATATGGCCCGCAGGGCGGTTCGCCGGCGGGCAATCGAAGCTAACCAGAACCTGGTCGTCATAGTTGTAAAAACCCATCGAGTTACCACCGCAGACCGGGATACCGGCCTCCCGGGCCTTTTGCCTGAGGCGCTCGGTGAGCCGCGGTTCGCGATCGTGCTCGACGTAATTAGCGGCATAGATAACGACACCACCGACTCCGAGCGCCATCGCCTGCTCGAAACTTCGCTCCAGCGCCAATCCGCTGATCGCGTATACCACCAGGTCAGGTACCCTCGGCAGATCATCGAGCGCAGCGTAGCAGGTCACACCATGCAGCGAGTCATAACGTGGATTGACCGGATAAATCACGCCGGCGTAACCGCTGTCGATCAATTGGCGATGCGTGATCGCCGCGAGGCTGCCGTTACGCTCGGAAGCGCCGACGATGGCAATCGACTGCGGGGACAGTAAGCGTTGTAACCAGTGTGCCATGGCGATAAATGAGTCGGTGGGCGCGGCGCGATTTTGACATATATAGGCGACATTGAAAAAAATTGCGCCGGACATTCATAACCTGCTTCTGGAACAGGCCTTTGCAGCTAGCAAACCGGATATCCGGGCATTGCCGATTTACCGGAAAATGCGGATGCCCGCAGATTTCTTGGAAAGCCGGCGCGCCTTTGCCGAGAAGCGCGAACCGGTATGGCAGGGAAAGTGACGGCTGCACCGGATCGTGATAACTAGAAACTGGATCGCAGCCCCAGCGTCAGTGAACCGATATCATCCCGATCGATATACCGCAACACAAACTGAAATCCCTCGCGCGATCCGCTAACGACGCCGAAGTGGTAGCCGGATTCGGCATCGCCGAATATATCGACCCGGTTTAGTCCCACGGCAATCTCGGTTTGCTGACTGGTCATGTTGCGGATTTCCAGGCTGAACGAGTTCCCGCTATCGTCGCTAGCCTCGCCGGAATCCGGATCCAGCTCGGTTTCAAGGTAAGCAAGTCCCAGCACAATATCGCCGGTAGTCGAGTATGGCTTGTGGTAGAGAACCCCGAAGCTTGTCTGGTTGCCATCGATACCATCGAACTCGAGGTCCTGATAAGCGAAGGTTAGTGCCAGGGTATCGCCAACATCGAGCGACCCGTTCAATTCGTAACCGTCTCCATCATCGTCGATACCCGGATAATCCCAGTCCGCTTCGACATAGCCCAGTTCGAAATAGCGATAGTTGATATCGCCCGCCAACGCTGCGTTCGCATGAATTAGCCCTGCACAGATCGCAAGTGCCAGATATTTCCTCATTTCGGAGTCTCCCCGATAGTTAACTGCGGGCTAGGCCCGCGTGACGTCATCGCCTGCCAACTGCTTCAACCGGGTATGGATTGAAATGCAATACAGCAAAATAAACAACGCAAACAGGTTCTCTTTCATTTCACCGGTATTGATGAATTCGACGTCGACCAACGACAATGCCGGCCTGATCAAAATAACCAGCAGCCCGATGGTGAGACAATCGAGCGTTGGCCACTGCCAGTAGAATCGATTGTCGTGGCCCAGCTGGATGCCGCGAAAGTGTCGATAAAGCGGCAGTATGATGCCGCCGATCAATATCCCCAGCGTTAACAGCGCTCTCGGCACCTGGTCGAAAATCGCGTGCACGTTATGCAGGTTGGTTTCGTCCTGGTCGTTCAATTCTTTCCAGGTTTCTGCGGTTCCCCAGCCGAACATATGCTGCCCATATGAAATTTCCTCCAGCGCAAAATAAGCCGACCCCAGGATCATGACGAACAGCCAGGCCTTGACCAGGCTGGACAACCCGATCCGATTGGCCAGGGACAGTCCGGAAATGCAGAAACCGATCGCCAGCACCAGGAATATCACGGTCATGTTTTCTATGATGCCGGCTTCACCCTTCAGCATCCTGTCGTTTCCGGCGATCACGAACCAGATTCCCGGAAACAGCACTACCAAAAGCGGCAGCACATGGAATATCAGTAACTTGCGATTCATCATGCGACCTCGAACAAACCGGCGGCGCCCATGCCGCCGCCGACACACATGGAAACGACGACGTATTTTGCGCCACGGCGGCGGCCCTCGATCAGGATATGTCCGGCAAGCCGAGCGCCGGTCATACCGTAGGGATGGCCGATCGAGATCGAGCCGCCGTGCACGTTGAACTTCTCGTTGTCGATACCGAGATGGTCACGGCAGTAAATCGTCTGACAGGCGAAGGCTTCGTTGATTTCCCAAAGGTCGATATCGTCGATGCCGAGGCCGTGCTGTTTTAGCAGCTTCGGAATCGCGTATATCGGACCGATTCCCATCTCTTCCGGCGCATTGCCGGCAACGGCCATGCCGCGATAGGTTCCCAGCGGCTGTAAACCGCGTTTTTCGGCAAGCCCGGACTCCATCAGGACACAGGCCGAGGCGCCGTCCGAGAGCTGACTCGCGTTTCCGGCCGTGATCGTACCGCCTTCGATGACCGGGTTGAGTCCGGCCAGGCCGTCCAGGGTGGTCTGCGGACGATTGCCCTCGTCTTTTTCGAGCGTGGTGTCGGCAAAGCTGATTTCGCCGGTTTCACGATCCTTGAGCACACGGGTCGCCGAGATCGGCACGACCTCGTCGTCGAAGGCGCCGGATTCCTGTCCCGCAGCGGTGCGCATCTGCGACTGCAGCGCATACTCGTCCTGCGCGCTGCGCGTGATTCCGTACTTGTCGGCCACGAACTCGGCGGTTTGCAGCATCGGCATGTAGGCGTGCTCGGCGTGGAGTACGACATTATCGTCGGCCTGTTCGACAACCCATGGGAAATACTGATTCTGCACCGCCGATATGTTGTCCTGGCCGCCGGCGACTACGATATCCATGCCGTCGACGATGATTTGCTTGGCGGCGGTCGCAATCGCCATCAATCCCGAAGAGCACTGGCGATCGACGGTCTGACCCGCCACGGAGAGCGGCAGCCCTGCTGCTAACGACGCCAGCCGCCCGATATTCATACCGGCGGTACCGGCAGTCAGCACGGCGCCGATTACAACGTCGTCCACTTCCTCGCCGTCGACGCCGGCGCGATCGACCGCATGCCGGATCGCGTGCGCGGTCATGGTCGGCGATTTGATATTGTTAAGACTGCCTTTGAAAGCGACCCCGATCGGGGTGCGCGCGGTCGATACGATTACTGCGTCTTTCATGCGGGTAGTAGCTGCCGATAGCCCAAGGTCGCGGCATTATACCCCAGCCGAAGAAAAGGGGGACGCATCTATTTTCCTTAGTTCTGCTTTTTATTGCCGGAAAATAAATGCGCCCCCGTTTTCTACACTGCCACTCCCCCCCCTAATCTTTATTTTTCCAGTGCCCCGGAAAGTTCCTCGATAATCTCCCGGAATTGCTCATCGATTTCCAGGCCATCGTCATGCATCGATTCGCATTGCTCGGCGGTGGTCGCGATGATTCGCGTCAGCGCCGCCTGCTGTTTTTCCGTCAACTCTAGCCGCTGCATCGACTTTTCCAGCGACTTGCCCATCGCATCCAGTATTTCGGCCGCACGCGACTTTTGCCGCTGGTGCAACTCTTCGAGCTGCCCCAGGTTGTCCCGCGTCGCCTGCAGCACGCGCGACAGCAGGTCGCGACGCTCATCGAGCAGCTGTTGCGACTGCATCGCGTGTATTCGCCTGTCCAGAGCCTCGATCAGGATCGAGAGATGCTCGCGCACGCGATCGACTCTTTCCCGCGTCGTGGGCAAGTTTCGCACCAGGATCGTCGCATGATCCGTGCTAAGCGCGAGACGCGTGCCGAAGCTGACTACCCGGTCCTGTCCACGCAGGCTCCCGAGAATCTGGCTTTCCATCGGACGGTTTATATCGTCGCTGAACCAGACCCGGTTCTCGGGCTCGTCCAGGATCAGTAAACTGCTGTCGAGTTCGAACTCGCGCAAACAGTCGAATACGTTGTGGGCGAGCTCGTCGAGTGTATCGGCAGTCTGGCACTGGTGCAGGAACTTGACCACCATGCCGAGTTCCTCGGTGAGGCTCAGGTTGCTCTCCAGCGCCGCGACCGCCCTGTCGGAAATTTTCTTGAGTTCCTGCCTGGTTTGCTGGCTGGCCAGCACAATCTCGATCTTTTTCTGCAGGATTTCTTCGCTGAAGGGCTTGGTAATATAGTCGTCGCCACCGGCCTCGTAGCCCGCCATCAACTCTTCCTGCGAGGCCAGCGCCGAGACGAAGATAATCGGTATTTCGGCGGTTTCGGGATCGGCCTTGAGGCGGGCGCAGGTCTCTAGTCCGTCGATATCGGGCATATTGACGTCGAGCAGAATCAGATCAGGTTTTTGCAGCTCGACCTGTTGCAGGCAGCCGGCGCCGGACCTGGCCGAGGTCAAGTCGTAGCTATCCTGCAACAGCCCCTCCAATATCATCAAGTTGACTGGCTCGTCGTCGACACACAGTATCAAGGCTCTTTTACTCATTAGTTTTTATCTGAAACGCCCGGATTTTTGCTCTTTATAATTGATCTGGCCGTGAAAGAGTAGGCAAAATGCTTCTTTTTTCGACTGTCTTTTTCTATCGCGGCTGTCGCCCGGCCTCGGCTAGATAGCTCTCATCTAAAACCCGTCTGAAGCCGGTTCCGGCGCACCGCGCCGACGGCCGGGTGCAACGATCGGATAATGCGTGTTTAATTTCACGGAACATTTAAACGATTTCGACTAAAATCAGTCGATATTTCATTAATCGAGATTTCGAATGTTAGATTCGACAAATCATTCGATCGCAGAGATTCAGACTGACCTGCACAAGGCCATCAGCGCGATCGAAACCATTATACTGGGCAAGTCGACCCAGGTGAAACTCGCGGTCTGTTGCCTGATTGCCCGCGGCCATTGCCTGATCGAGGACCTGCCCGGCGTGGGTAAAACCACGCTGTCGCAATCGATCGCACACGCCTTCGGCCTGGGCTTCAATCGCATTCAGTTTACCAGCGACCTGCTGCCGGCCGATATTCTGGGCGTATCTATTTTTGATCCCGAACAACAACTCTTCCGCTTTCATCCAGGCCCTGTATTCGCGCATTTCGTGCTGGCGGACGAGATCAATCGCGCGACGCCGAAGACCCAGAGTGCTCTGCTCGAGGCGATGGAGGAAAAGCAGATCACGGTGGAAGGAGAAACACATCAACTGAAGGAGCCGTTCTTTGTTATCGGCACACAAAATCCGCTCGACCAGTCCGGAACCTTCCCGCTGCCCGAGTCCCAGCTGGATCGTTTCATGATGAAGATTTCCCTGGGCTACCCGGACCAGGCGGCAGAGCGTGCGTTGCTGTCCGGAGATAATCCACGCGAACTAATGCACCGCCTGCAGCCGGCCGTCAGCATCGATCGCTTCATCGCGATACAGACTGCTGTCGACACTATCCACTGTTCGGAGCCGCTGTTGAGTTACGTTCAGCAGTTGATCCTGGCTACCCGTAACCCGGGCCTGTTCGTTTACGGGATCTCTCCGCGCGCGGGCCTTGCGATCGTCCAGGCAAGCAAGGCCTGGGCCCTGATGAACGGGCGCAACCACGTGGAGCCCGGAGACGTGCAGGCGGTATTCGGTGCGATTGCCGATCACCGGCTAACGCCGTCCGAGCAACACAGCCGTCCGACCGGGGAGCTGGTCGCAGAATTGCTGGAACAGACCCCGATCCCCTAGGCTGAAACGAGATGCTGTCGGTCGCGCTACCGAGACCCGTTCGCCGGTTCATCGACAACTGGTTTGATTCCCACAATCCGCCCAGCCGCGACAGCATCCTGTTGCACAACCGGCGGCTTTACATCCTGCCGACTCGCTTTGGCTACCTGTTCGCAATCATGTTGCTGTTGCTGTTCCTGGCGGCGATTAACTATCAAAACAGCATGGCTTTCGTACTGACTTTCATGCTGACCTCGTTGGTGATCGTAAGCCTGTGGCACACGCACAAGAACCTGCTGGGCGTCACCGTGCACATGCAGATTCCGCGGCCGGTTTTTTGCGGCGAGTCCTGCGAGTTAAAATTCGAGTTGAGCCATGACAATACTTCGCGACGCTACGCGATCGGAATCCAGTACCTGGACCGGCCCCCGGTATATCTGAAGCTCGATCCCGCAGGCAGCGCCCAGGCGAAATTGAAAATTCCGACCCATCTGCGCGGCGAGTTCTGGCTCGCCGGTATTACCGTATTTACCCGCTATCCCACCGGCCTGTTTCACGCCTGGGGCTGGCTCAAGTTCGATCTGCCGGTCCTGATCTATCCGCGACCCGCCACCGGCGTCACGCTGCAGCACTCCATGATCGAGCAATACGATGGCCAGACTTCGACCAGCACCATCGAGGGCGATGACTTCGCAGGTTTGCGCGAGCACCGCGAAGGAGAATCCTTGCGCCATATTTCGTGGAAGGCATACGCCCAGGGCAGAGGTTTACTGACCAAGACCTTCCAGGGACAGGCCAGGCCATCGTTGTGGATCGACTGGGACCTGCTGTCCCAGGACTCGACCGAGGAAAAGCTGAGCCTCATGACCGCGCTGGTGCTGGCCGCGGAGAGCGAGGAACAGAAGTACGGCCTGCGCCTGCCCGGGGTACTCATCGAACAGGGGTATGGCAACGCGCACAAGCATAATTGCCTGCAGACCCTGGCCGTTTTCCGCCAGCCCGCCGGCAATCACGAGTTCAGGCCTGCGGATGACTAGTCCCACCCCCGCGGTCAGCCAGAATCTGGCGATGCGATCGATTCCGCAGGAAGTGACCGGACGTGCCGGCGTGTTCGCCGTCTGTTTCTGCTTCCTGTTCTCGATCGCGCCTCATTTTGTCAACCTGCCGATCTGGGTCATCATCATCGTGCTGATCGCGCTGGTCTGGCGCAGCCTGCAAAATATCGGCATGATCGGCGAGCTGCCGAAATGGATGCTGATACCCCTGGTATTGTTCGGCGGCGTCGGCGTTTTCGCCGAGTACTGGACTATCGTTGGCCGCGATGCCGGCCTCGCGCTGCTGACGGTCATGACGTCCTTCAAATTCCTTGAAAGCCGGCGTCATCGCGACATGCTAATCCTGGTTTTTCTGTGCTATTTCCTGATCGCAACGCATTTCCTCTTTTCGCAGAGTATCCCGACCGCGGTGATGATGTTCGTCACGCTGGTCGTCATCACCGCGACCCTGATCACTCTCAACCAGCGCGACGACAGCGTCTCCGTCAAGAAACGTTTGCAGAGCAGCGCGCGCCTGGTGACCCTGTCGGTTCCCTTGATGCTGATCCTGTTCGTGCTGGTACCGCGTATCCCGGGCCCCCTGTGGGGCTTGCAATCCGAGCAACGCGGCGGTGTCACCGGGCTCAGCGATCGCATGTCTCCCGGAAAGATCAGCAACCTGATTCGCAGTAACGAAGTAGCCTTCCGCGTCGAATTCGAGGGTGACATTCCGGCCCAGAGCGAGCTTTACTGGCGCGGGCCGGTGATGGCCTCATACGACGGCTTCAGCTGGAGCCAGACGCCACGCCGCTCACGATCACGTCCGGACCTGGTCTTGAGTGCGCCCCCCGTCGATTACACCGTTACCCTCGAACCCAATGGCGAGCACTGGCTGCTGGCGCTGGATATTCCCACGCGAATGATCAAGGACAGCATCATGACCGGTGACTACCAGCTCATCAGTAAACAGGAAATCAACGATTTGAAACGCTACTCGATGCAGTCGCGACTGGCGTATCAGATCGGCATCGACGAAACGGCCGGATACCTGGCGACCACGCTCGAATACCCTGACAGATACAATCCAGAAACCCTGGAATACGGCAAATCGCTGGCGCTGCTTTTCGACCGGCCGGAAGAAATAGTCGAAGAGGTGCTAAAAATGTTTCGCGAGCAGGAATACTATTACACCTTGCGACCCCCGGCGCTCGGCAATAATTCGGTCGACGAGTTCCTGTTCGGCACGCGCCGGGGTTTCTGCGAGCATTACGCGGGTGCCTTCGCGCTGCTCATGCGCAGCGCCGGCATCCCCGCACGCGTCGTCACCGGTTACCAGGGTGGCGAGTACAATCAGGTCGGTAACTACCTGATCGTGCGCCAATCCGACGCCCACGCCTGGGCCGAGGTCTGGATCGAGAATCGCGGTTGGCTGCGCGTCGATCCGACCGCGGCGGTATCGCCCAGCCGAATCGAAAACGGTATCGACGAGGCGCTCGCCGACGAGCAGTCGAGTTTCCGGATTCAGAACCGCAACCCGGTCTTCGGCAATCTGCTGTATAGCTGGGATAACCTGCAGCATAGCTGGAACGACTGGGTATTGAACTACGACGATCGCAAGCAGAGAAATTTTTTGCAAAAGCTCGATCTCGGTATCGAAAACTGGTCCGATATGATTTTTGCACTGGTGTTCCTGCTGCTGCTGGTGACCGCGCTGTACTGGTTAATCGCATGGTACCGGGAGCGCCCGCCGCGACCGCAGGCTTACGAAATGATGTTCAACCGGCTATTGAAAAAACTGTCGAAACGCGGCTTTCGCAAGCAACCAGCGGAGGACACTCGCGCTTTCCTCGCACGTCTGCCGCAGGGAGAGCTGCCGCAACGCGACCAGATAGCGGCTATCGTCGAACTCTACAACCGCATCAAGTATGGTCGACACGGCGCCTCCGCCCGGGCGCTCGATACCCTGCGCAGCATGATCAATTCCGTTCGAATCTGATCGTAATGTATCGTTACCGATCGCCCCGCTCGGGTTATACCATCTCGAGTTCCGATACCTTGAAATACTTTTCCTTGATGTCGCTAATCTCGTCACGCACGCGCGCGGCTTCCTCGAATTCGAGGTTACGCGCATGTTCGTACATGCTGTTTTCGAGCTGCTTGAGCCTGGCGTTCAACTGCTTCGCACTCAGATGCTCGTAGCTGGGCGCCGACTCGGCAACGCGATCGAAACGCTTGCGGCCGCGCCCGTGACGTGCGGATTCACCGAGCTCCATGACATCGGTAACGCGTTTGACGATGCCCCGCGGTGTAATATTGTGCTCCCGATTGTAGGCCAGCTGTTTGTCGCGTCGTCGTTCGGTTTCCGCGATGGCGCGCTGCATCGACCCGGTAATCTTGTCGGCATAGAGGATTGACATGCCGTTGATATTGCGCGCCGCGCGGCCGATCGTCTGAATCAGCGAACGGTCGGAGCGCAGAAAGCCCTCCTTGTCGGCGTCCAGAATCGCCACCAGCGATACTTCCGGCATGTCCAGGCCTTCGCGCAACAGGTTGATGCCTACCAGTACATCGAATTCCCCGAGGCGCAAATCGCGAATGATCTCCATGCGTTCGACGGTATCGATATCCGAGTGCAGGTAGCGCACGCGCACGCCATGCTCGCCCAGATAATCGGTCAGGTCTTCCGCCATGCGCTTGGTCAGTGTCGTTATCAGCACTCTTTCCTGCAGCTCGACCCGCTTGTTGATCTCGGATAAAACATCGTCGACCTGGGTCGTTGCCGGTCGTATCTCGACTACCGGGTCAACCAGCCCGGTGGGTCGCACCACCTGCTCGACCACGGCCCCGCTGTGCTTCTGTTCGTAGTCCCCCGGCGTCGCCGACACGAATATCGTCTGTGGCGACATACGCTCGAACTCGTCGAAGCGCAACGGCCGGTTGTCGAGCGCCGACGGCAGGCGGAAGCCATACTCGACCAGGGTTTCCTTGCGCGAGCGATCTCCGCGATACATGCCGCCGATCTGCGGCACGGAAACATGACTCTCGTCGATAAACAGCAGGCAGTCGTCGGGCAGGTAGTCGAACAGCGTCGGCGGCGGCTCGCCTTCCTGGC
>JAACFA010000317.1 GCA_009937625.1 Gammaproteobacteria bacterium
CAGGAGCGTAGTGCTCGCCCTGCTCGAGCGCGATGTCGACATCGATCATACCGATGCCCGCGGTGACAGCGCGCTGACCCTCGCGGTTCGCAACAAGAATACGGAAATCGCCAGGTTGCTGCTGGACAGGGGGAGCAGATACGACCTGGTCAATGACAAGAAGAAAACGGCGGTTGACCTCGCCTACGCCGATGATAATCCGGCGACCAAGGCTTTGTTTGCCAGTTATGGTATCAAACCCAGGGCTGTCGCCAGCACGAAACAGGCAACCAGTCTCGAAAGCTTCAAGGAGACGGTGGCCAGGCGCGGTACGCGCTATGCCGGCTGGCCGTTGCTCAATATTGCGATTGAGCTCGGGGAGACCTCGGTTGCGAATCAGATTCTTGCGCAAAAGCCCGACCTGGGGGCATCCGATCCCGACGGTAACGCGGCGCTGCACGTCGCGGCGCGCAGAGCCGACAGCACGATGCTAAGACGACTGATTGCGCAGGGAGTCAGCGTCAATGCAACCAATCTCAGGAACGAAACCGCACTGCACCTTGCCACCGAGTCGGCCTGCCTGAAATGCGTGCAACTGTTGCTTCGGCACCGGGCAGATCCGTCGATTGAAACGAAATTCGAGGTCACGGCACTTGAACTTGCGGTGCAGAAAAAACAGTCAAAAATTGCGCTGTCGCTAGTGCAAGCCGATAGCAGTTATTCTGGAATTCATCGTGTTCTGTTACTGGCGGTGCAAAGAAAAATGGAGCGCCTGAGTAATGCCCTGATCAAGCATGATACCGGGCTCGCGTCGCTGGATGACCAGCGGCGCTCGGTGCTTTGGCACAGCGCCGATAATGGCCTCAAGAAAACCACGGCATACCTGCTCGATACCGGACGTTTTAATATTAATGACAGGGATATCAACGGCCATAGTGCGCTCGCGCAGGCGGTCAAGAAGGGTCATGTCGATGTGGCGCGCCTGTTGATCGACAATGGCGCCGATCTGACCGTCCCGACCAATGAGGGGAACAGTGCGCTGATGCTGGCGGTGCTGGCGAAACACCCCGCGACTCTCGAATTCCTGCTGCAGCGCGAGGTCGATCTGAACTCGCGAAATAAACTGGGAGATACGGCGTTGATGCTGGCTGCGGGGAGCGGCCAGAACGAGGTTGTCGAAATGTTGATAAATGCCGGGGCTGACATGCAATTGCGCAACAAGGAAGATTTGAACGCATTTCAGATTGCAACCAACGCCGGGCACCAGGCGGCTGCCAGGATAATTCACGAAAAGAGCAATCTGGTCTTTAAGTTATTCAACTGACAGTCTTGCCAGCTCGATAAACATCCCCGTTGTTCGATATCCAAACTTCGATTGATTCCGAAAACTATTGGATTTTTATGATATTTGGGATTATAATCCCAAATATATTATTTCGGTACCTCGTCACATTTTGCGAGGTTTTTTAAAGACTTTTCAAACTTATGGGAATAGAATCCCAAGATAACACAGAGTGTAAATTTTTCGCAAATTATCCGATCCCAAAGATATTCTAGAGGCAATGAACCCTTGAAACGTGGCATTTGAAGTCCACGTAACTCGTATTAGGCAGACAGGCTAGAGATTAAATCAAAGATGCAAGAAACCCTAAGTAATACGCTAAGAAAAATCCTGATGGCGATTATTCGCACCTTGTTGCGCAACGGCATGTCTTACGGTGAATTCGACCAGATCGCGCGCAAGAGCTTCGTCGACGTCGCCTTTCGCGACTTTGCCCCGGAAAAAAGGAAGCAGACAGTGTCCAATGTCGCTATTTTGACCGGGTTGAACCGCAAGGAAGTCAAAAAGCTTTACGAGCTTGACGTAGATCAAAACGACGCCGGCGGCAAGCAGTATAATCGCGTTGTCAGGGTTATCGGCGGCTGGATCAACGATCCGCGTTTCTTGCGTAAGGATGGAAACCCGAACGATCTGGATTACGAGGGTGAGAATTCGTTCAGCGAACTGGTAAAACACTACAGCGGTGACATGCCGGTGGCGGCGATGCAGAAGGTCCTGACCAGCTCAGGCAATATCAAGTTTACCGGCGATGACAAGGTGCGCCTGCTCAGCCACGCCTACCTGCCGTCCGACGATCCGGTGGAAAAACTGGCCATTCTCGGTACCGACACCAGCCAGTTGATCCAAACGGTCGATTTTAACCTGACCGCGCCGGAAGAGGACTTACGTTTCCAGCGCAAGGCTTCGAATCCGCAGGTCGATCCCGAATCGATCCCGGAAATCAAACAGTTTTTACAACGCAAGGGCCAGGCCTTTCTCGAGGAAGTCGACCTTTACCTGACCCAGCATGAATCGAGTAATGACTCGGGTGTAGAACTCAGCGTCGGAGTGTTCTACCACGAGTCCGAAGGTGACAACCAGGAAGACGACAAATGAATTTACAGGAACTGAGACGAAATTTACCTCATCGCCTATGGCCGATGGTTATCGCGAGCAGCGTGTTTCTTGCCGCTTGCGGCGGCAGTGGCGGCGGCGGTTCGACGCTACGGTACTGTAACCGGCTTCGGCAGCATCCTCGTTAACGGACGCCGTGTCGACGACTCCGCCGCGACCGTGACGCTAGACGATAATCCGGGTAGCGGGCCGAACGGCGGAATCAAGCAGGGCATGGTGATCAAGGCCACCGGAACCTTCAGCGGTAACACAGGCACGGCAACCTCAGTGGTTTACCGGGATAACCTTGAAGCCCCGGTATGTGATGCGCCGGCTACCGTTAACGGAATCAGAACCTTGCGCGTGCTCGGCCAGACGGTAATCCTGGATGCGACGACGATTGTAGACGACCCAGAGACGATCGATTCGATCCTTTTCGGCGATATCGTCGAGGTGAGCGGTCTGCCCGACGATCAGGAGCGGATCCAGACGTCGTTCATTGAAGTAAAGAATCCGGTACCAGCGGAAGTCGAAGTCAAGGGTCGGGTGGATTCGGTAAACGGCATTGCGGAAACGCTCACCATTAATGCACTCAATGTGAACTTCAACGGTGCGCTGATCGACAACAATATTCCCGGCGGCGTTCCGGCGGTAGGCCAGTTTATCGAGGTGAAAGGCACGGTATACGCCTGCGGTGGCGCTACCGACACGCTCACGGCGACCAAGGTCGAGCTCGAGCCTGAAGGCGCAGGCGCCATCGCGGCCGGTGTTGAGGCCGAAGTCGAGGGTTTCGTCACTAGCCCCTTGAATGCGGGCAGATTCACGGTCGGCAGTCGGGAGATTGAGATTACCGGCAGCACGCGCTACCTACCGGAAGACTTCAGTCAGGCCGATATCCTCGTGGGCGCCAAAGTCGAGGTCGAGGGAGATTTTGCTAACGGCGTTCTTACTGCGGCCAAGATATCCATTCGCCGGAATGTGAAGCTGGAATCGGAAGTTTTGAGCGGTGACATCAACTCATTCATACTCAAGGGTCTCCCCGGTATCGTTATCACGACGAATGCGGACACGGATATCGAGGGAGGCGTTAACGTGATCCCGAATGCTTCACTTAGAGTTCGCGGTATCGAGGGTCCCAATAATACGGTGCTCGCTACCGAGATTGAAGATCGGGGAGGCTCGTCAGATGCGTTTCTGCAGGGAGCCGTGGATGCAAAGAACGGCACGGTAATCACGATCCTTGGAATTGACGTCGATACTGGCCTGATTCCGGATAATTTTCCCGGGCCCGATCCGAATTTCGAGAATACTGATGAACAGGGGATCTCGCGGTCGACGTTCCTCGGTCTGGTACAACTCGGAACGCTGGTGAAAGTTAAGGGTGAATTACTAGCACCAAACATATTGTGGGAAGAAGCTGAACTCGAAGACTAAAGAATTAAAAGGGGACGCTTCCCTTTATAGTCCCTTTATAGCCGAAATAGAAAAGGGAAGCGTCCCCTTTTTCCGCTTTTTCCATATTCAGCGTCAGGTGATCTGTGCCGTGGTAGAGTTCGATCTGAACCTGAGAGATTAAGG
>JAACFA010000101.1 GCA_009937625.1 Gammaproteobacteria bacterium
GCCGCAGACATGCTCCACCCGATCGGCGAGTCCGCATCTCGCGGTGAGGCTTTGCGCTACCTCATGCTGATCCTGCTGCAACTCGAGCGCGGTGACATGGGCATCACCGTAGGCCGCGAGGTAGCGTGCAGGGCCACCGAGCCCGGAGCCGATTTCCAGCCAGCGTTGACCGCCGTCTGCCCCGATCATCGCCATCGCCACGTCCAACGCGGCCGTGCCATGATAATGCAGCTGATCGAAGGCGCTCAACTCGTCGACGCTGAGCGGATCGTCGGCTAGTTTACCCAGCTCACCCAGTTCGCGAAAAATACGCCCCACGTGCGTGTACAGTTTCATCGATTTGATTTCGGTCATCCATCCTCCATCGGCAAATCCGTGACGATACCGGCGCGCAGGCTGCCATCGCCGCAGGCGACATCAACCGCAGTTCCGGCCTGCCAGAATCCGCGTTCAAGCATGGCAAGCGCGACATTTTTCTCAAATCGCGGTGACCAGATCGCCGACGTCACATAGCCGACCTGCCGCTCTTCGATCGTCAACGACCAGGGCTGCTGGCAGGCCGGGCAGGAATCGCCGTCGAAGATCAGGCCACGAATCTCGCGTGCATGGCCCCGTTTCGCGATCGCCGTCAGGGCCTTCATGCCGATGCTGTCCAGGCCGCTATCGAGCTGGCAGTACTTTGCAAGACCGCATTCGAAAGGATTGTTCTGGCGCGTCATTTCGTTGCCATAGGACAATAGCCCGCCCTCGATGCGCTCGATCAGGTTGGGACATCCGGCAGCGAGCTCGAGGTCCTCGCCCGCCTGCCACAGCGCGTCCCAGACGTCTGCGCCGAGCGTAAAGTCGTCGACATAGATCTCGAAGCCGCCCTGCCGGCTGAAGCCAGAGCGCGCCACAACCAGGGGATGGCCCTCGAATTGGCAGCGTTCGAACCGGAAAAAGCGGATATCCCGCACCTGTTCGCCAAACACGCGCGCGACCAGATCGTCCGAGCTGGGCCCCTGCACCGCGAGCGGCCAGACATCGGGCTCGTCGACGTCAACCTCCAGACCCATACCCAATGCCAGCCCTTTGGCCCACAGTAACAGGTCGGAATCAGAAATCGAAAGCCAGAAGCGATCATCGGCCAGTTTCAGGATGATCGGATCGTTCAGCATGCCGGCCTCATCGTCGATGATCGGCGCGTAGAGACATTGCCCGGCCTGCGCCCGGCGCAGGTCGCGCGGCGTCATCAACTGCACCAGGCGCTCGGCGTCGGGGCCATGCAGTTCGACCTGGCGCTGACAACCGACATCCCACAGCTGCACATGGCTTTTCAGATGCCAGTAATCCTCGGCAACCGGACGACCGAATCCTTTCGGCAGAATCGTATGGTTAACGACCGAGAAACCGGAAACGCCGAGGGCTTCGACCCGGGGGGTGTAGGGCGTGGCGCGCTGACGACGCGAGACCTGAAGCTTCATCTCGGCCACCCGGGATTAACTCGACCACCAGGTTGCGTAGGAATGCGGCGACAGCATCACCGGCAGGTGGTAGCGTTTCAGGTCGTCATTCATGCTGAAGCGAATTACGACGCTGCGGACCATCGAATCCTGCGCCAGGGATTGCGCGGCAAAATAATCGCCGCAGTGAAACACCAGTTCGAACTCGGCGCCGCGATTAGCCTCGTCGATTTCGACGTTTTCGGCGATACGGCCCTCGCCGTCGGCCGTGACGTCGAATAGCAACTGCCTATCGGCCCCGTCGAGCCGGAATAGCTGGGCGCGAATTCCAACAGCCGATTTGCCGCTGACCGAATCCAGAATATGAGAAGATACCGTTGCCACGACTACTCGATCGAAGCCTTGTCGCGTTTGCTGGTGGTGGCCAACACAATCGGGCTGATATGCCCGACGGTCTTGACGTTGACGCAGGCGGTCTTGCCGCTTGCAATCGCGCGCCTGACAGCCGGCGCAATATCGGCACGCTTTTCAACCAGTTCGCCGTAGCCGCCCAGCCCTTCGAACATCGAGTGGAACGGGATGTCGCGAAAATCGGTGGCAAAATGCTGCCGGTTCGCAAACAGACGCTCCTGTTGTTGCGATATACAGTCGAGTCCGCCGTTGTTATCGATTACCACCACGATCGGCAGCTTTTCCTGGAACGCGGCCTCGATGCTCGAGCCGCCCGACAGGAAGGCCCCGTCACCGCTGATGACGACAACGTTGTTTTGCGGATTATTCAGCTTCGCCACGCTCGCAAACGGCACGCCGACGCCAAGCATGCTGAAGGTTCCGGGGTGCAGAATATTACCGAGCTCGAGCCCGCGCCAGCCGGCGATATTGACCGCGATCTCTGACCAGAAATGCGTGTTTCCGCCATCGATCACCAGCCAGTCAGCGTCGCTCATCGCCGCTTGCACCTCGAGCGCGAGCTGCAGCGGATGGATGCGCTCGCCGTCGAGCTCGGGAATATCGGCGATCATGTCTTCGACCCATTGCGCGCGCCACGCGCGGTTGGTTTCGATCCAGTCAACGGCTAACGGCTCGAGTGATCCCAGCGCCTCGAAAAATGCGCCCGGATCGCTCAGCAGCACCTGGTCGGCAGCGCGGTTCATCTCGAGTTCCTCGTGCGAGCCGTTGACGCAGACGAGTCGTGTGCTGGCGGGAAACAACGGCGGGTTGCCGAAGTTCATCTGGTTGTCGAGCCGCGCTCCCACCATGATGACCACGTCGGATTGCTCGATCGCCTGCTTCGACGGGTGGTACTGGTGCACGTCGGCAAGCCCCATGTAGACGTCGCTGGCTTCGGATAACAGCTTCTGGTGGTACGGCACGTTGAACACCGGGATATTGAGTTCGCGGGCGCAAGCTTCGAGCCTGCGCTCGGCGCCGGACCACCAAACCCCGTGACCGCCGACGATGATCGGTTTTTGCGCCTTTGAGATCGCAGCGAGCACCTGCGCGAGGTCGTCTGGACAGGGCCAGGCCCGCGGCGGCGGCTGTGGAGCGCGGTCGAACGGGCGTTCGTCTCGCATCGCGTCCTCCTCGTAGGAGCTGAACATGATATCGACCGGCATACTCAGGTGAACCGCGCCGGGATAACCGCTGACGGCAATCTTCCAGGCGCGATCGACAAACTCGGAAATACGCTCGCCATCGGTGATCGAGACGCTGTACTTGGTCAGGGGTGCGGCGATCGAAACGTCGTCGATTTCCTTGAACCCCCCGCTGCCCTGGCGCTTCAGGGTGCTCGATCCGGTCACGAAAATCACCGGCGAACGCTCGCCCCAGGCTTCCATCATCGCCGGCACCGCGCCGGCGAATCCCTCGGGTCCGACCAGGCAGACCGCCGGATTGCGCGTGATACGCGTGTGACCGTCGGCCAGGTGCCCGGCAACCTGCTCCTGCGGCGCATTGATAACCGGGATACCGCATTGCATGAATCCCTCGAGCGCCGGGTTGCAGAATCCTCCGCTCAGCGTAAAAACCTGGATCACGCCCTTTTCCTGCAGCGCTTGTGCCAGCAGTTGGCCGCCACGCATTTTCATTGCACCTCCTGCATCGGGTTACCAACAATATAGCCGTCATCGAGGTCATTGATATCCGGACACCCGAGCTGCGCCAGGCCGATATCGATCTGGTTTCGCAGTAACTCGATCATTGCCTGCAGGCCGGCGTAACCGTCGGCGCCCATGGCGTAGAGAAACGGCCGGCCGATCAAAACGAAATCGGCGCCCAGCGCGAGCGCCTTGATGACGCCTTCACCGCTGCGTATGCCGCTGTCGAACAGCAACGGATAGTCGGCACCGACCGCCGCCCTGATCTGCGGCAACATCTGGATCGCGCTCGGTGCACTGTCAAACTGCCGTCCGCCGTGATTGGAGACGCACACCGCATCCACCCCGGCGTCGCGGATACGCACCGCTGCTTCGCTGTCGAGAACACCCTTGACGATCAACTGGCCCGGCCACCGCTCCCGCAGGCGGCCGAGAAAATCCCAGTCCATCCTGCCGCGTGCCTCGTTACGCTTGAACTGCACGCCGCCGGGCAGGTTGACGTTAGCGAACCTGGGCACTCCTTTCTTGAGCGTCGTAAGCGACCACCGCGGATGCAACGCGAAGTCGAAAAACTGCTCCGGTCGAATCCGGAACGGCGACTGAAAGCCGTTACGCTGTTCGCGCGGCCGGGCTCCGATTCCGGGGACATCGACGGTCAGGATCAGGTGTGTGTAACCGACGGTCTCGGCGCGTTCGGCCAGGTGAAACGCGACTTCCTCGGACTGACCGACATACAGCTGAAACCAGGCATGTTCCCCGGCCCGCTCGGCGGTAGTCTCGATGCTGCTCGAAGCCATGGTCGACAACACCAGCGGGATACCATACTGCCTGGCGGCCCTGGCGAGCATCGCGTCGGCATCCGGCCAGGTCAGGTTGCACATCCCCATCGGCGCGATGCCAAACGGCAGATCCCAGGACTGATCGAACAGGGCTTTCCGATGGTTTCGATTCTCCACGTTGACCAGCACCCGGGGCAACATGCGCAAGGATTCGATTTGCTCGACGTTAAACGCGCAAGCCCTCTCTTCACCGGCACTGCCGTCGATGAAATCGAAGATTATCCGGGGCAGGCGGCGGCGAGCGTATTTACGAGCATCCGAGGTGCTGAATATCTTATTGCCCATAGGGACCAAAGTCTGAAACAAACCGGCGGATAAGTCTATCCTGCCGAGCGGGCTGGTGCGATTAGAAAATTACATTTTGATAATGGTGATTCCTGGTGCTGCAGCGGCTGACACGCAGTTCCACCGGCTTTTTATCCAGGGTTAACGCGACTCGCTCGATTTCGAGTAGCGGCGTACCGACATCCAGATGCAGCATTGCGGCATCATGCTTCGACGCGGCCACGGCACGCAACTGTTCCTCGGCGCTGTGAATGGTGATTCCGTACTGCTTCTCGTAGAGTTCGTAAAGCGTATTCGGCAGCTCGAGCTTACCGTCGCTTCCGAGGCCAGCGAAAGCATCGGCGGGCAGCGTGATGGTTTCGATCATGGTCGGTTTGGCGGAAAAATTTCGTACCCGCTCGATCCTGATCACCGCGGTACCGACTTCCAGTTTAAGTTTTGCGGCTTCCTTGCGCGTTGCCTGTTTGTGCCGGCAGTGCAGCACTCTGCTCTCCGGTAACACTTTATGGCCCTGGTTATCGGTTATATGAAAGAAATAGAAAAGAGATCTCTGCGAGTCATGGGTCGAAACAAAGGTCCCGCGGCCCTGTTTTCGGGTTAATACGTTGTTTTCAACCAGCTCGGTAATCGCCTTGCGCACCGTACCCTGGCTGACACCGAGTTCCTGCGCCAGGTTAACTTCGCTCGGAATAATACTGCCCGGCAACCAGTCCCCGTTACCAATTCTCGTAACCAGGAGATCCTTGATCTGCATGTAGAGCGATATAGAGCCCTTGTCAGTTGAAAGCATCAAACCTGTAACCCCTGGTTTTATAGTGCATGAATGAATCGATCACGGCTTCCCCGGTAAAACGGCGAACTATACGTCCGATTCAAATATTGTATCAAATAATTATAGTCTTATATAAGACTAATTGACAATAAGGCTAAACACAGATAGGATACCGGCTCGGAAAAACTCAACCAAAACTTTAAGAGTCGAGATAAGCAGATGATAGATTTCGTAGTACATGACGAAGGTGACAGCGTCGGCGTTGTCGTAGTCGAAGGCGTAAAGGCCGGGGAAGAGATCACCGGCTGGGTAATGGATCAGAACGTGGATATCAAGTTCAAGGCGGCCAGCGATATACCTATCGGCCACAAGCTGGCGATCAAGGCGATGCAAGAAGGCGATACCGTGATCAAGTACGGCACGGACATCGGTAAGGTCGTCTCCGATATCGGAGTTGGCGAACATGCGCATGTTCACAACATCAAGACCAAGCGCTGGTAAGCGATAGCCGCAATTCAAACATTTACCCTTTCGGAGAACACACTCATGTCTCAAGATTTAAGCTCAGCAACGTTTTCAGGATACCGGCGCGAAAACGGCCGGGTCGGCGTTCGCAACCACGTTATCATCCTGCCGGTCGATGACCTGTCGAATGCAGCCTGTGAAGCGGTTGCCAACAATATTCCCAATGCCATGGCGATACCCCATCCCTATGGCCGGCTTCAGTTCGGGGAAGACCTCGAACTGCATTTCCGTACACTGATCGGCACCGGCGCCAATCCCAACGTTGCCGCGGTTGTGGTAATCGGTATCGAGAATGGTTGGACCCAGAAAATTGTCGACGGCATCGCCGCTACCGGCAAACCGGTAACCGGATTCGGCATCGAGCAACATGGCGATCACGAAACCATCATGGAAGCCTCCAAGGTTGCCAAGGAATACGTCCAGTGGGCATCCGAACTGACGCGCGAAGCAGCGCCGTTGAGCGAGCTCTGGGTCTCGACCAAATGCGGCGAATCCGATACCACCTCCGGCTGCGGGTCGAACCCGACGGTCGGTAATGCCTTCGATAAGCTTTACCCGCATGGCGCGACCCTGCTGTTTGGCGAAACCTCCGAGATCACCGGTGGCGAGCACCTGGTCGCCGCGCGCTGCCGTAACGACGAAGTGCGTGAACGTTTCATGTTCATGTTCAATCGCTACCAGGACCTGATCGAACGCTTCAAAACCTCGGATCTATCCGATTCCCAACCCACCAAGGGCAACATCGAGGGCGGTCTGACCACCATCGAGGAGAAAGCGCTCGGTAATATTCAGAAGATCGGCAAGGAATGCATGGTAGATGGGGTGCTCGACAAAGCCGAGGCCCCGACCGGGCCGGGCCTGTGGTTCATGGACTCTTCATCGGCCGCCGCCGAGATGGTAACCCTGTCCGCCGCGGCGGGTTACGTGGTCCATTTCTTCCCCACCGGGCAGGGAAACATCATCGGCAACCCGATCCTTCCAGTGATTAAAATCTGCGCCAATCCGCGGACGGTTCGTACCATGGGTGAACACGTGGATGTCGATGTCTCCGGTCTGCTGCGCCGGGAAATGAGTCCGAGCGACGCTGGTGACAAGTTGCTTGAATCCATGTTCCGTACCGCCAATGGCCGCCTGACATCGGCCGAAGCCCTGGGTCACCGGGAGTTTGTCTTGACCAGGCTTTACGAAAGCGCCTAAAACTGGCGCAAGTGGCGTTTCTCCGATCGCCGCCGAAAAACCTGGTTGTAACTGTGCCCGGTGGCTAACACCGGGCAGATTCCCGCAGCAAAAAACCATAAACCAACGATGCCTGACAGGCGTCTGCGGTCGTACCGCCGGGCAAGAACAGGCCGCGCTTGCGGCAGGTCGAGCGCTAGCCGACGCATGCATCCATGATATAAAATTCATCCCCTCCCCCGCCTATACTTGTTACGGACTCACCCAGGGGTAGAATAGACAAGGCATTAATAATGCTGCCCTCCGGGCATATGCAGCCGGGCCAATCAAACCACCAATCCGAAGCGAGGATAAAATAATGTCAAACGAAGGTTATCACGAACCCGTCAACGAGCTCACGGACGAGACCAGGGACATGCATCGAGCAATCACGTCATTAATGGAGGAGCTCGAAGCGGTCGACTGGTATAACCAGAGGGTCGATGCCTGTAAAGACGAGGAACTAAAGGCAATACTCGCGCACAATCGCGACGAAGAGAAGGAACATGCGGCGATGGTGCTCGAATGGATTCGTCGCAAAGATCCGGCCTTCGACCACGAGTTGAAGGACTTCCTGTTTACCGACAAACCGATCACGCACGATTAGACGCGGACCGGCAAATACCTGCCCGCGGCCGGGCATGGAAACCACGGTGTTTCTTGCGCGAATATGGCTTCCACAGCTGATTTCGAGCCGTTAAAAAGCCGCACTCGGGCTACAAATCTGCTAAAGAGTAATTCAAGGCGCACTAAAACCCGGGGCGATGCGAGGATAGTTACTTGGCGAATAGATTTCAGGAACAGGCACTACAGGAGGATGAAACCGACACCCGCTGGGAAGTCATGGCCCGGCTGTATTGCGAGAAACTGAACACACTGTTGTCGACGCTCGATATCGACCATGAACTGGGCGCGGAGCTGACCGTCAAGCACTACTTCAACGGCGCAGCCGTCTATGCCAACGGCGCCATCTGCGCCTCCTGGTCACCGGTGGGGCTGGCGTTCAAACTGCCGGCCGACGAAGCCGACGAACTGATCGCGGGCGGCCACGCCAAACCCCTCAAGTACTTCGCCAAGCGCCCGATCAAGCAAGGCTACGTGCTGTTCGATAATCCGGAATCGAAGCAGCAGTCGGTGCTCAGAGACTATTTTCTGAAAGCGGCGCGGTTAACGCGCGAATCCCGGGCCGAGAACCGTGACTGACCGCGGCGCAAACTGCGCCCGCCGGGCGAACCGCTGATGGACTGGTCGCTGCTCGTCTTCCTGGTCGTCATCCTGTTCTTCGCCTACCGCGGATTCAGGAAAGGCCTGCTTAAATCGATTGCCAGGATCCTGAGCGTGGTGGCAGGCTACGCTTGCGCAATTCTCTATAGCAAGCAGGTTTCCGGCATCATCGAATCCGAGCTTCAACTGCAGGGCATACTTGCCTTGATCGCGGCGTCGCTGCTGTTGTTCTTCGGCGCCAGCATCCTGGTCGGCCTGCTATTCTGGTTGCTCGAAAAACTGCTGGCGGGGGATGGCAGCGTTTCGACCGCTTCGTCGATCGGTGGCGCGGTGGTTGGTCTCGGAACCGGGCTGCTGCTCGCCATCGTGGTGGTCTGGGCGGTTGCCTTCATCCGTGACGCCCGTCCGCTCGAAAGTCCCGGCTCCAGCGTGGCAAAAGAACCGAGCAAAATCGAAACGCTGGCCAACCGGGCGGCCGGAAAGGCGGTGGCTTCGGCCATGTCCCTGGGATCGGCCAGTCCCGAGGTGGCGAAAATAAGCGCAGCCCTGGCCGAGTCGCCGGCGGAAGTCGTCCAGCGGGCGCAACGACTGGCGCAAAGCGAGGATCTGTCAGCGCTGCTGAACGACCCGCGCAGCCGGGTCGCGCTGGACAGCGGCGATCCCGAAGCAGTACGCAAGCTGCCTGCATTCCAGCAGCTGATTAATAATCCCGACCTGCAGGCGCTGGCGAACGCGACCGGGCTCACCGATGAAGCCGCCGCCGAGAACCAGCCCATGGATGTCGCGCTAGCGACCCGGGTGACCGATATCTGGGCCCGTACCCAACGCGCAAAAAACGATCCACGCGTGCAGGCGATTCTCGCCGACGCTGCGTTTCAGCAAAGCATTCGCTCGGGCAATCCGCTGGATTTGCTCGGGAATGAAAAACTGCTCGAAATGGCGGATATTATTTTCTCCGACGAGGCCGCTCCCGCGAGTGTCGAACAAGGTGCCCGCAGCGGGCAGTCGGGTAGCGTTCTACAGCCGGCTGAAAACGTCAAGAAACTGTATAAATGGACAGACGACAGCGGGCGGACTTACTATTCCGACGTCAAACCCGATTCCTGACCGCTGTTCCCAAACCTGGTAGATATCGATGTAAGGGTGCCGCTGTCTCGGTGACCTAAGCGAACCGATCTTACCCTAAAGGTCCGCGTCACCCCTGATTTCCCTGATTTCGGGGAACACCTCGTGCAGCGTTTCGAAGAACAGCTCCAGCTCTTCGCCGTGTGTGCCGTGCACGTCGACCAGTTGCATTAGCTTGCGCATGAAGGTCATGCGCACCGCCGGATTGCGTTTCAGGTAGAAATTGATGGTGTGCAAGTCACCATGTACATCCTCTGTTGATCCTTTCGCGGCGTGGTAGAGATGCTCGACCTGGTCATCGTCGAGATCGAATTCCTGTTTCAGGATCCGCTCAAACTCGTGCTTTTCCTTGCTGTCGACATGCTGATCGGCGCTGATCACGTGATACAGGACCGAGGCTAGCGCGCTGTGCAGGATTTCATCCTCGCGATGCTCAAAAAGCTTGCTTTCCTCTTTCAAAGAGTCGAACCAGTGTTTCAGGGAATCAAACATGGTAATTCTTCCATTTTCGGGTAATTCGGGGAAAGTGTCTCACTTGATGTCGGGAAATTCTATATTGTCGTTCAAAAATCACCTTTGATTTGCATCAACCGACTTAGAAAATCCCGCTGCGCTTG
>JAACFA010000318.1 GCA_009937625.1 Gammaproteobacteria bacterium
TCCATCGACGGATGAAAAAAACCATAGCAATAGCGATCGGCGGGCACTAGCCGGCGACGCAGCTCGGACCAGCTCTCGATTTCATGCACCGCCTCGTAGGCGATTATTTTTTCCAGGATATGCGCTGGCGTGGTCCAGTCGATAGGCTCTATCAGCAGGAATCCGCGATTGAACCAGGCGTTGAAGAGGTGGTGAAAATCGGTGTCGATTTTTTTCAGCTCGGGTTGCTCGCGCATTGCCGCGAGCAGGTGTTCGCGCATCTTGACCAGGCGCCGGGTTCCGCCGGGGGTGAGATTGATACGCCGCAGCAGTTCCTGCCGACCCGGTTCGGATGCGGCGGTTACGCGTAACAGGTTGGCGGCATCAGGATTACGCTCGTAATCGCCGATGGCGCTTTTTATGGCGTCGACATCGATGTCGTAGTCGGTGTGCAACAGGCTGAAGAACTCGAGTCGCTCGTGTTCATCCAGTTTTTCGTAGGCGTTAAGTATTCTCTCGGCCAGCAACAGGCTCGAATACTCACCATCGGAAGCCATCATCATGGCGCACAGCGATGCAATCGTCTCGGTTTCATCGTTGAACAAATGTTTGCGAACGACCTGCGGCGCCCATTTCGAAAGGCGCAGCGAGGGCATTAAGTCCTGGAAGAATTGCATGTCAGTATTTCGATGCCTTGAATGGGGTGCAGTTTAACCCATTAAGGATTGTTTGAGTGCGGCAACAACAACGAAATGTGACGGCCATCCCGGTGGAAGGTTCCGCCGCCTGTCCTCGGCGCGGATAGCTGGCTACTGGTAAATGATTTCCGCGGTAAAATTTATCGTCGTATCGTCGTAGTTCAGATGCGATTTGAGCTCCTGCCACACCGATTCGGAATTTACGATCCTGACGTGATCGGCGTTCCTGGTAACCACCAGCTTGGTGAGCGGATACTTTGCGCAAAACCTGACGGAATCGGTGACCGAGCTTTCGGGATCCGACTCGTCGTGCGCGATAACGGTAGAATCGCCGTACTTGTCGAGGTTACGCGCCAGTTCCAGCTTCTGGTATTCGCTGCGGTAGTTTTTGGCGAAACGGCTGGCGTATTGCTTCACCAGGTCGGAATGCAGCTTGAGGCTGACCAGTTTCCTCAGGAAGAAAAGCTTGTAGTTGAAAATCGGCGCTATCAGGAACAGGGGCGTATTTCGCACCAGGGCATTGCGCGCCGCGGCGATGGCGATGCAGCCTGTGGAATGCCCGACGATCGCATAAAGCCCGTCGTTCGATTTCTTCACCAGCTCCAGTATCTGGTTAGTGGTTGCCACAGATTGATGCAGGGTGGCGGGTTTCATGTCGCTTTGGCCGTGACCCAGGTGGTCGAATGTCAGCGAGCTGAATCCACACTGTGCCAGGCCCCGCATCAGCGGGAAAAACTGTTGTGCACTACCGCCCCAGCCGTGCACGAAGACAATGGTCGGCCCCTTGCCCGTCTGGTAGGCCTTTACCTGGCCATCGTTAGTCTTGATTTCGGTCTGGGTAAAGCCGCGAGGCAGCCTGAGTGGCTTGTTGTCCCGGGCTTTCGGGACGAAGAGCATCGAATCGATCTTGTTGTTGGTCCAGCTAGGCATCAGCCGGGTCATCAGGCTGGCCTTTTTCTTGGCAAATGTCGGAAACAGGTTGTTGAAGTTGATGCCGCTCGTCAGCGTTGAAGTTTTCTCCATTTTTCGGAAACCTTCTTTATTTTTGGCTCTAGATAGTACCTGATATTTAAGACCATTTGAGCGCTTGCGAGGGGTAAATATGTCACACTGAAGCGGGTAAAAATCTGCCGTGGACGCGAACGATTGCCGCCGGATTCCGCCGCTTCCGCACTGGACTGGGAGAGTGAGAAAAATCCATTCAATAAAATCAGCGTCTTGAGCCGCTTTCTTAATGTTATTTCTGGAAAACCTGGATATTTATGACCACAACTCAGCCGGTTCACGCTGACCGGTGACAACGCCTCGGGTATTGGTAATTGGCCTGCGGCAGCGTTCGGCGAGGGTTTCGAGTTCGTCAGGATGCAGCGCATCCAGGTGTTTCAGGACCGCGAGTAACGCGACTTCCGCCGCTTCCCCGGTGCCATCGTCGATCTTTAGCGCGATGCCGAGGCCTTTATCCCTGAGGGCAGCGGTATAAACGCCGGCGGCACCGCTTTTTACCAGGACCCGGCGACCGGTTAATTCCATGATTTCGGTGCAGAGCCGGCCTGAGCCCGCGACCATGAACGGATTCTCGGCGATCGCGGTTGCAATTCGATCGACCGCTGCGGCGCGCTCTGCAGCCAGGTCATCCGGTGTCGCCAGGCGCGCGAACGCGGTTGCTATCGAGCGCAGCGGCATCGCGATAACCGGGATCCCGCAACCGTCGTAACTCCACGGCAGTTGCCGCATGTCGACCCCTGCCATGTCGCCGAGGGCGTCGAACCAACGCTGCTGCGCAGGGTGTTCGCGTTTGATGTAACCGCGTGTTTCCTCGCCGAGGAAACGTGCCGTGGTCAGC
>JAACFA010000319.1 GCA_009937625.1 Gammaproteobacteria bacterium
TCATGCTGGCGCTGGCGACGCTGTCGGGCGGTCTGCTGGGATTGATCGATCTGCGCCTGGCCTACGTGTTCTCGCTGCTGAGCGCGAGCGTGATGGCGCTGCTGGTGTGGCGTTTCACCGAGCCGAAGCATGCCGATGAAACCATTGCGCTGCCGCAGAGTTTCGTCACGGTGGTATCGAGTTGCATCGGGCGGCTGCGTGATCCCTTGCTTGGCTGGATCTTTCTCGTGGTCATCATGCTGTACTCCATGGCGCATATCGTCTACGAGTTTTACCAGCCCTATATTACCCTGCTGCAGTTGCCGCTGCTGGAGGCCTCCACCCATGCGCCACTGATCTCGGGGCTGGTGATATCGATTTCGATGTTTGGCGGCGCGCTTGGCGCCAGGGCGAGCATTTCCTGGCAGTCCAGGCTTGGCCTGGTCGGCCTGCTCGCGGCTGCCAGCTTTATCCAGTTGGGCCTGGTCGCGGCGATGGCGATTGCGTTGAGCCCGGCAGTGCTTGCGCTGGTGAGCCTGCGTAACTTCCCGATGGCGCTGGTGCATGCGCCGGTCAGGGCCGCGATCGCGCCGCGAATAACGCGCCAGCAGCGCGCTACCTACCTGTCACTGCAGGGCCTGGCCGAGCGCCTGTTTTTTGCATTGCTGCTGCTGAGTCTGGCCGCAGACCTGGAGCCGGGTGCGCCGATTAATGAACCAACGCTGCTCGGCATCCTGACCTCGACGCTGTGGATCGGGTTAGCGAGCGCGCTGCTGCTGTTCGCATTCTCCGGTAGAATTCGGCAAGTACTGGGGAGGAGTGAGGCGTGAATCGTATCGCTATCATCGGCGCCGGCATCGCCGGGCTTGCGCTGGCAGGGGAATTAAAAGACCGCGCCGAAGTCGTGGTGTTCGAGAAATCCCATGGATTTGGCGGCAGGATGGCCACGCGCCAGGCCGATCCATACCAGTTCGACCACGGCGCCCAGTTTTTTACCGCCAAGTCAGAGCAGTTCAACAGATTTCTCGAGCCCTATATCGAGCAGGGACAGGTCGTTCGCTGGGACGCCGATTTTGTCGAGATCGAGTCGGACCGGATCGTGTCGGCGCGCTGCTGGGCGGATGGACCGGCGCACTACGTTTGCACACCGCGCATGAATGCGCTGGCAAAACAGATGGCATCGGGCATCGATGTCAGGCTCGCGACACGGGTGGCCTGCATCGAGGCGACCGCAGCGGGCTGGCGACTGTATGACCAGGCCGGGCTCAGCCTCGGAGATTACGACTGGATCGTTAGCGCAATCCCGGCAGCGCAGGCGGCCGCACTGCTGCCTGCCGATTTCAATGCGAGTAACGAGATCGGTCTGAAACAAATGCTCGGCTGTTACTCGTTGATGCTCGGTTTCGAGCAGAAACTGGCGCTCGACTGGCAGGCGGCTTTTGTCAGCGGTGCCGATATCAGTTGGATATCGAATGACAGCAGTAAACCCGGACGACCGGATCGCTATACCCTGCTGGTGCATTCGACCAATCGCTGGGCCGATACCAATATCGATCTGGACGATGACAGCGTGACGGCATATTTACAGCAGGAACTTGCGCGCGTAATAGGGCTGGATGTGTCGAGTGCCGAACACGTCGCTTTGCATCGCTGGCGCTATGCCAACATAGGCAGGCAACAGGGCGAGGATTTCTTTTTAGACTGCGATCAGCGACTCGGCGCGACCGGAGACTGGTGTATTCACGGCCGCATAGAGTCGGCATACCTGAGCGCCTGGAGGCTGGCGCTACGGCTGCAGCGCGAGCTATAGCTATCGAGAGACGTTACCCGGGGTGATTGCTTCACCCCGGGTAAGATTGCCTGCATCGATCGTTAGGAATCCTCGGTGATTGGCAGCAGAGATAATTCGACGCGGCGGTTCAGGCTGCGGCCTTCCGCGGTGCCGTTGTCGGCAATCGGCGTGCCTTCGCCAAAACCAATGGTTTCGATGCGTGCTTCGACGACATCCCGCGACAGCAGGTACCGCGCAACCGAGCCGGCGCGGCGTTCCGACAGGGCCTGGTTGTAGTCGTCCGAGCCGCGGCTATCGGTATGCCCGGCGACGACGATGATGGTCTTGTCGAACTCCTGCAATACCAGGATGACCGAATCGAGCACCTCGTAAAAATCGGCGTTGAGGTCATGTCCGTCAGTTACGAAGGTTATGTTGCCCGGCATGATCAGATTGATGTTGTCACCTTCGCGTTCGACGCTGACGCCGGTAGCGCGCAGGGTCTTCCTGAGCTTGGCTTCCTGGGTATCCATGTAATAGCCAACGCCGCCGCCCGCAATTGCACCGATGCCGGCCGCCTGGAGCATGCGCTTCTTGCGTTTCTTGCTGGACTCGTCCCGGTTCGCGATATAGGCCAGCACAGCACCGACACCGGCACCGATGCCGGCGCCCTTGGCGGTGTTGGAAGTTTTCTCTTCACCGGTATAGGGGTCGAAGGTCTCGCAGCCGGACAAGGTGGTCAGGCTGGTGATCATCATGATGA
>JAACFA010000320.1 GCA_009937625.1 Gammaproteobacteria bacterium
GCCTATGGCCTGAGCCGGCAACATCAGAAAGTCGCCATCCTCGATGGTGGTGACCGCTCCTTCAGGGCATCCCGGGGTAATTTTGGCCTGGTCTGGGTCCAGGGAAAAGGCTGGGATTACCCGCCTTATGCACAATGGTGCCTGAAAGCGGCCAATCTGTGGCCGGAATTCAACCGGCAACTCCTGGATGAAACGGGGACAGACTTGTGTTACCAGCGCGATGGCGGAATGCATTTTTGTATCGATGAGAACGAATGGGAGGAGCGGGAAAAGATACTGGCGCAAAGCGCCGGTCATACCGGGGGTGAATTCAAGTATGAAATGCTCGATCATGCAGCGTTGAAAAAAAAGGTGCCGCAGATTTCGAGTAACGTCGTCGGCGCCAGCTACTCGCCCCTGGACGGACATGTCGACCCCTTGAGTTTACTGCACGCCCTTCATCAGGGCATTAACCGGCAAGATGTCACTTACCTGCCGAATCAAAAAGTATTGGAGATTGGCGGCAAGCAAGGTGAATTTCAGGTCGTCAGCAATGGCAAGACCTATGCGGCCGGCAGGGTCGTACTTTGCGCCGGGCTCGGAAACCAGAGGCTCGGTGAAATGGTCGGCATGAACATCCCGGTCGTCGTCGACCGCGGACAGCTCATGATTACCGAGCGTGCGCCAGACTGGAGAGGGGACCGTGCAGATTGGGGATTCGCACGAGAAGGTCGGTCTCGACGACGGCACCGACCCGACAATTCTGAAAAAAATAGTACAGCGCGCGGTCCTGATGTTCCCATTTTTAGCCAGGGTCAGGCTGGTACGGGCCTGGGGCGCGTTGAGGATAATGACGCCGGACGGCAATCCGATTTATCAACAGTCCGAAACCTGTCCCGGGGCCTATGCCGTCACCTGTCACAGCGGTGTGACGCTGGCTGCCATCCACGCCGCTACAGTCGCCGATTGGATCAGCGGCAAGAATGAAGATCCCCTGTTCAAACGGTTCGGAACGGATCGCTTCCATGTTTAAAACGATCGAAGATCGCAGCGCGAATACCGTCGAAATCCTTGTCGAAGGGGTTGCTCATCGGGTTCCCGCCAATATTTCCGTGGCTGCCGCGGCGCTTTTGTGCGGTTTAGGCAGTGTCAGGGAGACACCGGTAAGCGGGGCGGGCAGGCTTCCGTACTGCATGATGGGAATTTGTTTCGATTGTTTGATGAAGATCAATGGTCAGCCCAACCAGCGTGCATGCCAGGTCATGGTTGCCGCCGACATGACGGTCGAGCGGCAACTCGGCGCGGCGGAGTTTGAAGATTTATGATTGATGATCGCTATGAAGTGTTGATTGTCGGCGCGGGTCCTGCTGGCATGGCCGCTGCCTGTGAAGCCGCTAGCCTCGGAGTTCGCGTGGGCGTGCTGGATAACCAGGCGTCACAGGCAGCTCCAGATTCTGGGTAAGGATTTTGTCAAAGGAAGACTGCTGATCGAGCGTTTCAAACAAGCCGGCGGTAGTTACTTTTCCGAAGCCTCGGTATGGTTTCTCGACGAGAAACGCCGGGTGGGTGTTTTGATTGGTGATAAAAGCTACTTTGTCAGCGCGGACAAGCTGGTTTTGGCCACGGGAGCACAGGAACGGCCAATGCCGATCCCGGGCTGGGAGTTGCCCGGTGTGATGGCGGCGGGAGCCGGCCAGATTCTGCTGAAATCCGCTGGCATGGTCCCCGACGGCAGGCTGCTGCTGGCTGGATCGGGGCCTCTGATATTGTTGCTCGCTTACCAGTATCTGCAGGCCGGCGTCAAAATCGATGCGCTGATCGATACGACTCCGCAAGGTGCTATGTCGCGCTCGTTCGGAAAGTTATTCGGGGCTTTGCCTGCCGCCGATTACCTGTTTAAAGGTTTAAAAATGATGCTGGCCATCAGGCGGGCCGGTATACCGGTGTACCATCACGTCGAGGGTCTGAGCGCGGTCGGCGGGGAAAAACTCGAAACTGTAAGATTCGATTCGGGTAAAGCGGGCTTTAAAAAATTGACAAACTACGAGCTTCCGGCCGACACGCTGTTACTACACCAGGGCGTGATACCCAATATCCGGCTGCCGCTTGCGGCTGGCTGCGATATCGACTGGGACGCAGGGCAGGAAAACTGGACCGTCAAGACGGATGAATGGGGACGCAGTAGCGACGCCGACATTTACGTGGTTGGCGATGGCAGCCGAATCTCCGGGGCCGAGGCGTCGGCGCTGCAGGGTCGACTTGCAGGCATGCATTCTGCGCTTCAACTGGGGAAGATAAATAATGCTGAACTCGAGGATCTTTCGCGACCTGTCCTGAAATCGTATAAAAGGCATCTTTCGATTCGTCCGTTCCTGGATAGTTGTTATAAGCCTTCGCCGCGCTACCTGGTGCCCGATGACGCCACGCTAGTCTGCCGCTGTGAAGAGATAACCGCGGGAGAAATTCGGCAAGCCGTGCGACTGGGCTGTACCGGCCCCAACCAGGTCAAGTCGTTTACCCGGTGCGGGATGGGCCCTTGCCAGGGAGGACAATGCGGCAGCACCGTTTCGCTGATCATTTCGGAGCAGCTCGGCAAACCAATGGACGAGGTCGGCTGTCTTCGCGTTCGTCCTCCGCTGAGCCCGATCACGCTGGGCCAGCTATCGGAGGCGTAAGCTGGCTTTAATGAGCGGGTAACATGAAAGCGGACGCCGTCGTCATCGGTGCGGGAATTCATGGCTGCTCGGTTGCGCTGCACCTGGCCAGGTCCGGCATCGTGCCGGTCGTATTCGAACAGTCGCACCCGGGCAGGCATGCCTCGGGCGTGAACGCCGGTGGCGTCAGAAGGTTGGGCCGGCATTTCTCCGAAATCCCGTTGTCCGTCGCCGCGATGAAACTATGGTGGAATATACGGGATCTTGTCGATGACGATTGCGGATTCGAATCTTCCGGCCAGGTAAAGGTCGCCGAATCGGAAGCCGAGTTCGAGTTACTCAAAAGCCGAGTCAAAAAACTGGAGATGGACGGCTACGAACATGAGGAAATAATAACGAGAAGTGAACTAAAGATCCGGATTCCGGCAATTTCGGATCACTGCCATGGCGCTATCATTTGTCATGGGGATGGGCAGGCGAAACCGTTCAGAACGGTTCGCGCTTTTTACGCGGCGGCGAAGCATGCGGGCGCGAGGTTTTTTCCTGACCAGGTGGTCGATAGTATTAAAAGAACGGGGCAGACCTGGAAAGTAACGACCCGCGACTTTAGTTGTGAAGCACCCTTGTTGATCAACTGCGCAGGCGCATGGGGCAATCAGATAGCCGCGCTGCTCGACGAGCAGGTACCGTTAGAGCCGACCGCGCTCATGCTGATGATCTCGGAAAGGTTGCCGCATTTCTGCACCCCGGTAGTAGGCGCTACCCAACGAACGCTTTCGTTCAAACAGTTTAGCAACGGAACCGTTCTTATCGGTGGGGGGCTTCAGGGATATGTCGATATGTCTCGTCAGCAGGGCCATGTCGATATCGACCAACTGGCCATCAACGCGAGAACGGCGCGGGATATTTTTCCTTTAATGGAAAAAGCCAGAATCGTGCGTTGCTGGGCTGGTATCGAGGGCGTTACTCCGGATCAGATACCGGTGATCAGCCCAAGCTCGACCTACCCCGATGCTTATCATGTCTTTGGGTTTTCGGCACATGGGTTCCAGTTGGGGCCCATCACCGGAAGGATTATTTCCGACCTCGTTAATCACCAGTCGACCGAATTACCCATCGAAGATTTTAGTATCGATCGATTCTAATACATGGAGC
>JAACFA010000102.1 GCA_009937625.1 Gammaproteobacteria bacterium
AAAATGAATTCCTCGTATCACATGATGCATCAATTTTATCAAAGGGCGTCAAGCCTGCGCATAGCGTTGCACGTCGCTCCAGAAACACGCAACGAATATCGAGATTAGAAATGGCCCCTCCAGATGATACTCATAGTAAGTTAATCGGTTACATCCTGTGGATTTTTGGCTTCATGGGCGCGCACCGATTTTATTTCGGTCGTCCCATATCCGGGACCATCTACTTTTTTACTCTCGGCCTTTTTCTAATAGGCTGGATCGTGGACCTGTTCCTGATTCCAGGCATGGATAGAGCGGCCGACATCAGGTATTCCAGCGGTAACAAGGACTATACCGTGAGCTGGATTCTGCTGACCTTCCTGGGAATATTTGGCATTCACAGATTCTATCTCGGGAAATGGGTTACCGGTTTGATCTGGCTGTTAACCGGGGGACTATGTCTGTTCGGGCTGCTTTACGACCTTTGGACACTGAATGGGCAAATAGATGAAGTCAACCGGGGCGAGACATTATGAAACATTTAAAACTCGGGAAAATGCGCGAGATTGCCTTTCTCTTATCCACAATACTGGTTTTCAGCTTGCCCGTTAATTCTCTAGCGTCGAACGACTCAAGAATAGCGGTAACATTACCCCAAATGATGCAACAGCATATGCTGTCCAATATGCGCGATCACCTGGCTGCTATGAACGAGATTCTGATTTACCTGGGCAAGGGTGAATTGGAAAAAGCGGCCGAAACCGCTGAGTACCGACTGGGGATGAGTTCACTCGAATCGCATGGCGCCAGTCACATGGCCCAATTCATGCCCAAGGGCATGCGCCAGGCGGGCACCGCCATGCACAAAGCGGCAAGTCGTTTCGCATTGAAAGCGCAGGAGGGTGAAGTACTATCGGCATATAAAGCGCTTTCGGATATCACCTCTGCCTGCGTGACATGCCATGCGGGATACAAAGTAAAATGACAAAATTACCCCAAAACAAGCGGCTCCCGAGCGACCAACATACCCTCACGCATTTCGCTTAAGGGAAGTTCGATGCAAAGTACCACGGTATCAAAACAGATTCTCGGTCTTGCTGGCTGGCTTGCCATTACCTTTGTTGCCGCAGCAACCGCCGCAGCCACCTCGATCAATGCCGGGGCGTTCTATGCAAAGCTAGTGCTGCCGGCATGGGCCCCGCCCGCCTGGGTTTTCGGCCCAGTATGGAGCCTGCTATATATTGTCATCGGCGTTGCCGCATGGCTCGTCTGGCGGGTTAACGGGTTTCACCATGCGCGCTGGGCGTTGACGCTTTATATTGTCCAGCTTGCGCTTAATGCGCTTTGGAGCTGGTTGTTCTTCGGCTGGCATCGAGGCGCATTGGCTTTCGCCGACATTTTACTGTTGTGGCTCCTGATCGCGACAACCCTGATTGCCTTCTATCGAGTGCGGGCGTTCGCCGGCTGGTTGCTGGTTCCATACCTGACGTGGGTGAGCTTTGCCGCGGTTCTGAACTATGCGGTCTGGCAGCTAAATCCCGCGAGTCTCGGCTAGGGCGGCATGGCCCAGGGTTAGCAGCGGAACCTCCAGGCAATCCGATTCCAGTAACACCATCTAGTAAAGGTGCCCCGCTTGTTACCATGACTATTCAGGGGCAAACTGGCACAATGTCTCTATGTCAGATCAGGCCTCGACAGTCGCCATCAACCAGCGCCAAGCCGGTTACAGGCCACCGATGAGAACGGGACGGCGTCTCCGCGATAAGGTTTCCAGGGCTTGCGCGCGGAAATTCTCGTTAATCTTTCTTGCCCTGGCGATCGGCCATCCTAGCCTGCTTTATGCAGGCGAGTTTACCTGTGGGAAAGGGAAACGCGTTTCCGCGGACCTGGGTGATGGGGTCGTCATGCACACCTGCATATGGGAAAAGGCGCCTGACGTCCTGCTCCGTACAGGGCCGCTCGAACTGATAAAAAATGGCGTTTTGATTTTAAAAATGCAGACCAACAGCGACGGCAAACTGCACGGGGAATATACCTCCTGGAACGACGCCGGCGAGATCGTCGAAAACGGAAACTACCGCAACGGAGAAAAGCACGGGACCTGGCTGATAACCTCCGAAAATGGTTTGCGCGAAACCCTGCACTACAATAATGGCATTCTGCAAGAGCCCTGATAAACGCATGCTACCGAGTCGACGGTTTAGCGTTCCGTTTACCCGCATTGGTGCAAGATCCTGAGCGGCTCATGGAAACGAGAAACTCGGAAGAGACATTGCTGCACGAACTGGATCGAGTATTTCCGGTCGAACCGAAACCAGCCATTCTGCCCGGGCGGCAATCTTGCGGGGGCGATGAATACGGATATGTCGAGGAGTTTTTTCACGATCTGGCCTGGAACGAGATAACGCTCGAAGACTTGAGAGATCGCTATCCCGGACCGCCCGACACCTGTTTATACTTCATGTCGGCGCAGGCATTTCGGTATTTTCTCCCGACCTACCTGGCGTTTTTTCTGCGAAGCTGGGGCGAGGCCGATTCGATCGCGGATACCGCGGTCTATGCACTGGTCCCGACGAGCGACGAGCGACTCAGGGACTGGCAGGCAACCAGGTTCGAACAGTTCAGTTTGGCTCAACGCAAAACGATTCTGAATTTTCTGAAATTCGTAGAGTTAAACTATAAAGATCACTATACGTTTTTTGGCCTGACCGAAGCGCTAAACTACTGGGAAAGTAATGCCTGAACCGTGGAGGCAATCGCAGATGGCGGCACCGTCGATGTCGCGCTCGCGCGCCCGCTGCTTTTCATGAATCTCGAATTTCGCCAGGCAACCGAAAATGATATTTCAAGACTGGTCGGGCTGCTTGCCGACGATGAACTCGGAGCCACAAGAGAAGACAGCTCGAAGCCGTTGAACCAGCGTTACATAGATGCGTTTCGGAGTATCGACCAGGATCCGAACAACGAGCTGACAATCGTCGAACGCGACGGCGAACTGGTTGGAATGCTGCAACTCACTTTTATTCCCTACCTGACGCACACCGGCTCCCGGCGCTGTTTAATCGAAGGCGTCAGAATTGCCAATAATAACCGGGGGCAAGGCCTGGGCCGTCACTTCATAGAATGGGCGATTAAGCGCGCTACCGAGGCGAACTGCAGCATAGTCCAGCTGACCTCAGACAAGCGGCGCCCCGATGCTTTGAGATTCTATGAATCCCTTGGCTTCGAAGCGACGCATGAAGGCTTCAAGCTTAGAATACGAGGCATCGAGTGAGAGGCATCGAATCAACCGTGGGTGATTGCGCTGGCGACGGTCGATATGCCCGACAGCAGCAATCCCTGGTTAAAGTGATCGTCTCCTTGCCAATTGCAAATTCTACGGTTAATCATCTTTTTTGCGATAGCGGCCAATTACTCTAGAATGGCGCAATGGCGTTTACACGAGACCCGAACATAACAGGTCAACGGAAACGCCAATAAACCTCAAGGAGGTAATGCAACATGTCGAACGCAGAACAAGGGATAGGGCAGGCGCAAATAGCTGCTGCAAAGACCCAGACGGGCGAAACCGACGGCCTGAACAAGGTTCAGAAGTGGAACATTGCCTACCTGAACGACCGCATTTTTATATACCTCGGCGCAATCGCTTTCCTGGGATTGCTGGTAGTCTGGGCAACTGCATCCTCGGCGTTGGTGTTATACGGCTCACTGGCGCTGGTAATCCTGCTAACCATCCTGTGGGGCGTAGCGCGGATTAAGCGCAACGATAGAATCAACGCGGAGCGCGCGCGGCAGGTCAAAGCCCTGCAGGCTGAGAATCCGGATTAAGCGAAACAGCATTATTCGGCCAGGCGTTGTTTCCGCACTCGCTTCGAGAGCGAGTTCGCCACCAGTATTACGGGCCGATACTTGAGGCACATATCAGCAAGTTTTGGGCGCCCCATTTAAAACTTGAACAAGCGATCTCAGGATAATAAACCATGAAACAGGCTCTTATCATTATCGACGTACAGAACGACTACTTCGCCGGAGGTACGATGGAGCTGGTAGCGATGGACGAAGCCGCCCTGAATTGTCAGAAGCTGCTGCAGTCGTTTCGCGACGAATCGGAGACGCTGTTTCATATTCAGCATATCGCGACCCGACCGGGCGCCACCTTTTTCGTACCCGATACCCCGGGTTGTGAAATCAACGAAAAGGTGCAACCGCGAGGCGACGAAGCAATCGTGGTCAAGCATTTTCCAAGCGCATTCCGCGACACCGAGCTGCACCAACTGCTGCAGCAGGACGGCATCGAGGAACTGGTCATTTGCGGGGCGATGACGCACATGTGCATCGACACCACGACTCGCGCCGCGTTTGATCTCGGCTACCAATGCCGGGTCATCTCGAACGCCTGCGCCACCCGGGATCTCGAGTTCGATGGCCGAACGGTCAGGGCGGCCAAGGTTCAAGCCGCCTTCATGGCGGCCCTGAGCGTACCCTTTGCAAAAGTTTCATCGACCGATCAGTTCCTGGCTGAACGCTAGGCATCCCGGACCCGTAGCCATCCCAGCACGGGATGTCGCTGGCACTCTCCTGTCAGATGCGATAAAAAGGGCATCAGGTAATATTTACTGACGCAAAGGCAAAGACCGATATGAAACAATACCGCTCCCTGCTGACCGCAATCGGCATCATCTTGTGCTCGCCGGGGGTCCACGCAGGCGCGGGCTGGACCGATACCGTGCCGGTTGCCGAATTGCTACCGACCGCCCGCCACTACTACGAGGTCAGACTGCCGGTAACGGAAAATCCCAGCGGCTGTCGCGAGAAAAACTGGTTTTACCAGAATTACCAGGCCCTCGGCTCCGAGCAAATGTTTGCTGTTCTGCTGGAGGGCATTACCTCCGATATTCGCCTCAAGGTTTACGTTACCGGCGTGTGCAATCTCAACGGCTATGCCGAATTTTCCGCGATAAGCGTAATCCGTTAGGTTGCCGCGTGCCGTTTACAGCGTGCCAAATTTACGATCTTCACGTCTTGCTGCGGAACTCGGTATCACCCCATAACCGCGCCTCTTGCCGGCAAGGTATCGCTGCTGGTGACACTGGCCGCAGCCCGTATTAATCCTGTTGAGACAAATCACGTGAAACTACCCAGAATTTTTCAGCTAATCCCGTTACTGCTACTGCCCTTCGCCCACCCGGCGGCCGCCAACGGCCTGGCACTGCAGCCCGTCACCGACAAAGTATATGCCATCGTTGGCGAGCTTAGTAACCGCAGCCCGTCGAACCTGGGTAACAACGCCACCTTCGGTTTTGTCGTGACTTCGGCAGGCGTATTGTTGATCGATCCCGGTGGCAGCTACCGCGGTGCGCAGGAAATTCATAAGGTCATCAAACAGGTCACCGAGCTGCCGGTAGTCGTGGTAATCAACACCGGCGGGCAGGATCATCGTTGGCTCGGGAACGGTTATTTCAAACAGCAGGGCGCACGTATCCTCGCCAGCGCCCGGGCCGTTTCCGATCAGCGCGACCGTGCCCGGGATCAACTCATAGGGTTGACCAACCTGGTGGGTGAAGCAGGTATGCAGGACACCGATCCGGTATATGCCAGCGAAACCTTCGAGCAAGGGCTAGACCTGACGCTCGGAGAAACCCGTATTGAAATTCGCCACTCGGGCCAGGCCCATACTCCCGGCGACAGTTATGTCTGGTTACCGCAGCATCGGGTCATGTTTACCGGCGATATTGTCTATGTCGAACGCATGCTCGGCGTCGGTTCACAATCCAACAGCAAAAGCTGGATCGAGGCGTTCGAAGCCATGGCGGTTTTCGAACCCCGGCACCTGGTGCCGGGTCACGGCAAGGCGACGACGCTCGCGCAGGCGCGCAAGGACACGCTCGGCTACCTGCAGTTTCTGCGCTCGGCCGTCGGCGACTTCATGGATGGCGGTGGTGACATTTCGGACATCGGCAGCATTGACCAGTCGAACTATCACTACCTGCAAAACCATGACACGCTGGCCGGCCGCAACGCGCAGCAAGTGTTTACCGAAATGGAGTGGGAATAGTTGCCTGGACGCCGGGATAAATTGGCCCGGCCAAACACAGCCAGGACATGAGTTGCGATGAAAAATCTGGTAATTCGAACCTACCAGCATGACGACGAGGCCGCGGTAATCGAACTGTGGCGGCAATGCGGATTAGTCGTGCCGTGGAATAATCCACACAGCGATATCGCGCGCAAATGCGCGGATTCACCGCAACTCTTTTTCGTGGGCGTTACCGCTACCGCACTGGTCGCAACCTGCATGGCGGGTTACGACGGGCATCGCGGCTGGATATACTACCTGGCCGTGGCCGAGGCGCAGCGGCGTCAGGGCATCGCCGCCCGGATGGTGCGTCACGCGGAAGCCGAACTGCGGCGGCTCGGCTGCCCCAAGCTCGACCTGATGGTCAGAAACACCAACGCGGCGGTGATATCGTTTTACCGCAGCGTCGGTTACTGCGAAGACCCGGTAGTAGTGATGAGCAAACGACTAATCGAAGATGAGCAATAGCCGCGACGATAATACCGCCCTGGTCTTGATCGACGTGCAACAGGGTTTGGCCGACCCGTCGCTGGGCAAGCGCAACAATCCCGATGCGGAAGCCAACATGGCGCGCCTGCTCGCCGCGTGACGTCAACGACGGCAACCGGTTATCCACATCCGACATTGCTCGGTGGAGCCCGACTCGACACTGCGCCCGGAGCTGCCGGGCAACGCGTTCAAGGACGAGGTTAAACCCCTGCCGCACGAGAAGACGTTTTCCAAGACGGTAAACAGCGCGTTTATCGGCACCGGGCTCGAGCAATACCTGCGGGAATCAGGCATTTCGGCGCTGGTCATCACCGGCCTCACCACCGATCATTGCGTTTCGGCATCGACTCGCATGGCCTCGGACCTCGGTTTCGAGGTTAAGCTGGTGGCCGATGCCACCGCGGCCTTCGAGCGCCGCAATTACGACGGTGAGCACTATTCCGGTGAAACGATTCATCGGGTTAACCTGGCCAGTCTCAACGGTGAGTTTTGCAGGGTATGCACGACCGCCGAGTTACTGGACGGCTCGGCTTAAACACTAACGGGGACAAAGATATGCACCCGGCTATCGGAAAGACCGGCGGCTGCCAATGCACGGCTGTTCGCTATGAGCTGATCGGTATCCCGAAAATGCTCTACGCCTGCCACTGCAGCGACTGCCAAAAGCAATCCGCGAGCGCTTTCGGCATGTCGTTGATCACGTCACGTGACGACGTCAACTTTTCGCAGGGGCAGGAGCGACTGAAGACCTGGGATACCCGAGGCGAGAACGGCGCCATCAAGCGTTGCGCTTTCTGTCCCGATTGCGGCACCCGTATCTTTCACGCTGCCGAACGGGAAGACAGGCCGATAAGCATCAAGGCGGGCTCACTGGAAGATACCCAATGGTTGCAGCCGGTAGCCCATATCTGGCTGCGAAGCGCACAACCCTGGATCGAGATCGATCATCGCCAGTTTCGCTGTTTCGCGCAGGAGCCTGACGACGAATCGGCCCTGGCCCGTCTCTGGCTGGCACAGACGCCGCAGGTCTGACCTCTCGGGTAAAATTCTGCACTATGCAGCCCCGGCCCGATTCGAGATAATCGGGCGAGGAAAGCAACCGCCACTACGACTGGCTCAGGGAATCACGCCATGGCCTCAATCAAGTTACTCGGACTGCGCATCAGCGTTTACACCCGTATCGCGCGACTCGCGCTGGAAGAAAAAAAGGTCGACTACGAACTGGAAGAGGTCGACATTTTCGCCGATACCGGCCCGCCTGCAGATTACCTCGAACGCAACCCGTTCGGCACCATCCCCTGCCTGGTCTACGGCGAATTCAGCCTGTACGAGACCAGCGCTATTTGCCGCTACCTCGATGAAATGTTTATGGGGATGCCGCTGCAGCCGGTGGAACCGGCTCCGCGCGCGCGCATGAATCAGATCATCAGCGTTCTCGACAGCTATACCTACCGACCCATGGTGTGGGATGTCTACGTGCAGCGTATCGTGGTGCCTGGCAGCGGCGGGCGCGCGGACGAAGCGCTGATCGCCTCGGCACTGCCAACTATTAAGAAAGTACTGCAGCAAATAGACCTGTGGCGCGGCGACAGCGACTTCCTGGTCGGTGACGCGATTACGCTGGCCGACCTCTTCGCCTACCCGATGCTGCGCTATTTCATCGAAACCGGGGAAGGTGAGGCAATGCTGGCATCCTTTCCTCGATTGAAAGACTGGATGAAACACATGCAAGCCCGTGCCAGCGCCCGCGCGACCAGCTTTCATTCGGACAGCGCGAGCGCAGATGGCTTTTGAAGCAGCGAGCGATAGGCTGGCGCGCGCCGCGTTTGCGATTTATGCTTAGGCACGGTTAACCGGGCGCAATTCGATGCTGGCGAGCGAAACCAACGAAACAACCTACCACGTGCGATACCAGAGTTACGTAATTTCGCTGTTACTCGTCCTGGTGCCGCCCGCAATGTTGTACCAACTCGGTCCCAGCCTGCTCGATGGCAGTATCAAGACTGGCGAGCTTGCCGGCCTCGGGATCGGCATAATACTGCCACTGGTCGGCGCCTACTATATGCTCGAGTTTGCCAGCTTTACCTTTTCCACCGATGAAGATGTCTTTCGCTGGCACTGGAACAACCTGTTGCGCAGGAAATCCGGGGCTGTGCCGCTGGGCCGCGTTGCCCGGGTCAGGCGCGAAGCCCTCGAAACGAGCGTATCTTCAGGTTCGCAATACAGCTATCGCCTGGTCGTTATCCTCGACGACGATACCGTCATTCCGCTGACGCGCGGCTATTCCGGCATCCACGATCGGCAGCTCGACAAGATTGTCGATCAGATTCGTGGGCACCTCGGCCACTTCGTGGCAATACCCTGAATACTCAACGGCGGAGAAGAGTAATGGCTTACTATGTTTTCAAGGTCGCAATTTCGGCGCTACTGATCGTTGCCATCGCCGAAATCTCCAAGCGCAGTTCGTTCATAGGCGCGTTGCTGGCCTCGGTACCGCTGGTATCGGTGCTGGCGATGGTCTGGCTTTATGTCGACACCCGGGATAGCGACAAGGTCGCCGCGCTCGCATCCGGTGTTTTCTGGCTGGTATTGCCGTCGCTGGCCCTGTTCATCGCCCTGCCCCTGATGTTGAAACAGGGATATAACTTTTACCTGAGTATGGGGCTATCGATACTGATCACCATCGGCTGCTACTGGTTGATGGTAACCCTGCTGAACCAGGCCGGCATCGAGCTCTAGGCGAATGAAAAGCCAATTAAGGCGGGCCGACATGCAGGACATCGACCTGCTCTTGCCTCTGGTAGCTGCCTACCACGATTTCGAACACATCGACAGCGACGAGGCCGGCCGCAGGACGGCCCTGCTGCGACTGCTGGGCAACCAGGACCTGGGCGGCATCTGGTTGATATACGGCAACGATCAACTGGCGGGCCCGCGGGCTCTACGAATCAGCCGGGTTCGAGGCGCGTGACAAGTACCTGCTGATGACGGCAATGCTGGAGTCGAGATAAAAACGCCGCCAACGCTATCATCACCAGATGCCTGCCAAAGGCAGCCTGGAAAGCTGCCATCGGGTAGCGAGAAAAAAGGGGGGGTCAGTTTCTCGTAAAGCGTTTAAAATGGCAGTCCGATTGACTATTTTAAGATCGATGAAAGTTTTCTCCTTACCGCTACTCTTAGTAGCGCTGTCGTTGGCCTCGGGATGCCAGCCGAAATGGTTGCGCCTGGACGGCAGCAGCGCCGACGAAGCCAGGCTTGAAAAAGCCAAAAAGACCTGCCGGGTCGACCGGAAACTCGCGGCGCTCGAACGCGCCAGGGAAGAGCGTGACGACGATATGGCTAAATCCAGCACCAATGAGGCCAAGATGTTGATCAAGGAGGACTTCGACGCAGTAGAGCGTCAGGTCTACAAGGAAATCGATATCTGCATGCATGGTGAGGGTTACAAACGGCCATCCTAGCCGTGCCG
>JAACFA010000103.1 GCA_009937625.1 Gammaproteobacteria bacterium
AGACTTCGTAACCCATGACCCGATCGAGTTCGGTGGCGTGCCCGACCGATTCGTGAATCGTCAACGACAGGTTTTCCGAATCGGTCACGATATCGAAATATCCCTCGGGCGCGAGTTTTGCGGAAAGCTTCTCCTCGGCCTCGGCGGCGACGCGCTCGGCCTGGTCGAGAAACTCGGCTTTCCGATAGCTCTCGAAGCCCTGCGTGCTCGCCGGTGCTTTCCAGTTGCGCTCCTGGAAGTCGCCGTTGCCGACTGCGATGGCCCAGATCACCGATTCCGACGAGGTCACGTCACTGTGCAACTCGGAACCCTCGGTGTTGACATACCATCGCTGTAACCGTTTGAACGACAGGAAGCCCTGCGCCCGCATTACCGCCTTGTTGCGCAGCATGACCTCGTTGGCGGCGATCAGCAGATTTGCCTTGTCCTCCAGCGATACTGCGAATGGATCCTGTTCGCAGGCGGATTTGAAACTGAACTTGAGCGGGGCCTCGGGCGCCCATTCTACCCCACCCTGGCGCAGCGCCATCGCCGACGCGCGCGCAATGCGCAGCGCCAGTTCGATCACCCGCTCGACCTCGTCGGCACAAAAGGTCGGTGACGACGCAAATCCCCAGGCCCCGTGGTACAGCACGCGCACGCCGAAACCGCGATCTTCGCTATCGCTGCAGTTGGACAGGGCAAGGTCGCGCGATATCACGCGCTGCCGTTGAATCGACAGGTAACGGGCATCGGCAAACTGGCAGCCGGCTTTAGCGGCCTTGTCGCAGGCGAGTTTCAGCAGGTCAAACATCGTGTTACTAGCAGGGTCTCGTGGTAATCGAGTTGCAATCAGCGTTAGGTGGGGATGGCGTTAACGCTTTTCCAGTAGAACATGGAGACTTGCTCTTGTTTGTTCCCGGGCCCAATCCTGCCGAGCTGCGATGCCGAACCGTCCCTAGGCCAGTAGCTCGATAATGCCGTGATAGATGCCGATGCCAAGGGTTACGTTGAACGGGAAGGTCAGGCCTAACGACGCGAGCATCGCAAGGCCGATATTTGCGGTTGGGATCGCGGCCTTGATTGCAACCGGCGCGGCGATATAGGAGGCGCTGGCGGTCAAGCTCGCCAGGATAATCGCCGAACCCGTCGGCAGGTCTAGCAGGATCGCCGCACCGATTCCGAGCAATGAGAGCAATAGTGGGGCGCACAGGGCAAACAGCAGCAAGCGCCATTGCCGCCAGGGCAGCGGCATCAGCGTGCCTGCCGCGATCAGGCCCATTTCCAGCAGGAATAGCGCGAGCACGGCTTTGAAAGCGTTGGTATACAGATCCGTGACCGACGAACCCTGTTGCGGTCCGTACATCATGCCGATTACGACGCCGCCAAGCAGCAAGATGACGCTGCGGTTAGTGAACGCTTCGTGCCACAGTTTCGCCATGCTGGGTTGAACCGAGGTGCCGGGCTGAAGCTGGCGATATAGCAATAGGCCGATGACGATTGCGGGCAGTTCCATCGCGACCAGGTAGAGCGTGACTTCGGGCGCGATCTGGATCTGGTGCGCCTCCACATAGGCCAGCGCAACGGCGAAGGTGCCGGCACTGACCGAACCGTAATGAGCGGCAATACTGGCGCTGTCGGCGAGGTTCAGACCGACGGCCTTCCTCAATACCGGGAACAGCAGCACCGGTATCAGAATGCCAAGCATGATGACCGTTAACAGCTCCGGCAGGATTCTCCAACCGATGTTGCCGTACAGGGCCATACCCCCTTTTAAACCGATCGTCAGCATCAGCAGCAGGCCGATCATATCGTAGGCGGCCTTGGGCACGCTCAAATCCGAGCGCACCAGCCCGGCAATCAAGCCGAGCAGGAAAAACATCACGACTATATCTGGCATAACCGGGTTCTCAATTATCCAAACCGAATTCCAGCGTGACCGACGGGTATGGTTCGGTCCGGTTTGCTGGTTAATGAGGCGGCAGGGTAAACAAAGAACAGGCAGTCGTCATTCGTTTGTTCACAGATCAAACCGGTGCTATTCGGGCTGGAGTACTCAAAACTAAAGGGCTGGCCTCATTGTTTTCATTTCCCGGAATTAGTGACAGGGCTATGTTACTTCACGCCCGAGCAAGTACTTGCTAGGATACGACCCGGTATTCTATGCTTGCACTTGCCCGGGGGCATGGCGCAGACGTCGTTATCGCATTTTTGCAGATTCTTGGGCTGCCGCGATAATTCGCTTTAAAGACTATGCCTCGATGCGCAAAGCAGGCGCGTTGTCCACCGCGTCGGTGCAGACTGCGTGATCTGCATTAACCTGGGTTATTGATTCAGCTTATCATCGCGATGCGTAGCGACACCTTATGTAGTAAATGCTGGAAGCGAGTTTGGGCTGCATTTGAACTCGGGTATGATAAACACGCCGGTTAACCCGGCCGATAAATACAACATGTCGAAGTTAAGGAGTAGTCCCTTGAGATACCTGATTTGCATTGCGCCTTTCGTCACGCTACGCACCGTTTCGCCTGCTCCAGTGCAACGGTAGATGTGAACCGTAACGCCTTTTGAGCCAGCCAGCCTAACCTCATGTCATCAACGTCATCAAGCCAGCGAAATGCGATGATAATTTTGTTATTGCTGCTTGCGGCAGCGTGGTTGCTGTGGTCAGGGCTGTTCAAACCCTTGTTGCTTGGGCTGGGGGTGCTGTCCTGCTTTTTGACCTTCACCGTCGTGCGTCGCATGGGATATTTCGACAACGAGTTGTTCGCGCTGCGTTTAAGCTGGAGCCTGTTTGGATACTGGGCCTGGCTGGCGCGAGAAGTGCTGCTTTCCAGCATTGAAGTAGCGCGTGTGGTGCTCGACCCGCGCCTGCCGATCAGCCCGAGCGTGATCGAGATCGAATCCACATCGAAGCGCGCGTTCGCGCAGGTCCTGCTGGGTAATTCGATTACGCTGACACCGGGGACCCTGACGCTCGACCTGCACAAGGGTGTGCTCAGGGTTCACGCGCTGACCGAGAATAGCGCCAGAGGCCTGATGTCGGGCGAGATGGACCGGCGCGTGGCCGCCCTCAATCCGGACTAAGTATGTTGTACTACGCCGTAATCACTGCCCTGCTTGCCACAACGTTGCTGGCGCTGGTGCGCGCGATCCTGGGGCCGAGCGTCTATGACCGGGTGCTGGCGGTTAACATGATCGGTACCAAGACCGTGCTGTTACTTGCGGTGGTCTCTTTTCTCTACGGCCGCCCGGATTTCCTCGATCTTGCGCTCGCCTACGCGCTGATTAATTTTATCGGCGTGCTTGCAGTGCTCGAATTTTTTCGCAGCCGGGCCATGCGCGAGGCCGCCGAGGCCGCCGAGGCCGCCGAGGAAGATTGAACATGGATGGGTTGCTAGACATTGTCAGCTGGTTGTTGCTCACGACAGGAGGCGTCTTCGTATTCATTGGCGGTGTTGGCGCGTTGCGCATGCCGGATCTATACACCCGCATGCATGCCGCCAGCATAACCGACTCGATCGGGCCCATACTAATCATTGCCGGCGTTATGCTGCAGGCGGGGGTTACGCTGCCCAGTGTCAAGCTTGCGGCGATACTATTGTTCCTGCTGTTGACTGGCCCGACCGCTTCGAACGCACTGGCCAGCGCGGCGTTGCTTGCCGGTACCAAACCGGGCGGCAGTAAAACGCCTGCTGGGGAGGACTGAACTCTTGGTCTCCCTGTTCAGCATCTTTATCCTGACGCTGCTGTTGATTACCGCGCTTGCAATCGTGCAATCCCGCAACCTGTTTGTCGCGGTTATGCTCTCCGGAATTTTCAGCCTTTTAATTGCCACCATTTTCTTTCTACTCGACGCCGCCGACGTTGCCTTGACCGAGGCCGCGGTGGGCGCCGGTATATCGACCGTGTTGTTTCTGGGTGCGCTCGCGTTGACGGCGGAACGCGAGCAGGAGCCGCCGACGAATCGCCCGGTGGCGCTAGTGGTCGTGGTAATGACCGCGCTGGTGCTTATCTACGGGACCCTGGGCACACCGCGACTGGGCGATCCGAATGCCCCGGTTCAGACGCATGTCTCACCGTGGTACCTGGAACAGACGCCACACTATATCGATATTCCCAACGTGGTGACTGCCGTGCTGGGCAGCTATCGCGGCTACGATACCCTGGGCGAAGTATTCGTGGTGCTAACGGCCGGTATCGGCGTGCTCTTCCTGTTGGGCAAGTCCTCCCCGCGCGGGTCCAGGGGGCCAGAGTCGAGCGCCGAAGGTGCGGGGTTGAGACATTATCTCATTCCGCGCCTGGTCGGGCGGTTGCTGATTCCGTTTATCCTGCTATTCGGGCTCTATGTTCAGTTTCATGGCGAGTATAGTCCGGGCGGTGGATTCCAGGCCGGCGCGATTATTGCGGCCGCAATCATCCTCTATGCGTTGCTGGAGGGAGAGGCGCACGCGCTGCTGGTGTTGCCGCGCTGGTTGCTGACCGGGATGATAGCCGGCGGCGCCCTGCTGTATGGCGGTGTCGGTGTTGTCTGCCTGTTGCTCGGCGGTAACTTTCTGGATTACTCGGTGTTGACGTCGGACCCAGTCACGGGCCAGCAAATCGGTTTATTACTGATCGAGGCCGGCGTCGGAATTACCGTAACGGGCGTGCTGCTGAGTGTGTTCCACGCTTTCGCCGCACGGGGGGAATACTGATGGAACTGGTCGGACTTTATCATTACTGGGTTTTCGCGGGGTTACTGATGATCGGATTCTACGCGGTCGTTGCCAAGCCGAACCTGGTCAAGAAGCTGGTTGGATTGTCTTTGTTCCAGGCCGCGGTATTTCTGCTCTACATCACCATGGGCAAGGTCGAGGGCGCCATGGCGCCGATCTTCATGGCGGGGATCGAGGAGCAGCTTTATTCCAGCCCGCTACCGCAGGTTCTGATTTTGACGGCGATCGTGGTTGGTATTTCCACGACCGCGCTTGGGCTTGGTATCGTTATCCGCATCAAGGAAGAATACGGCACGATCGAAGAGCACGAGATCCACCAAATAGACCACCCGTGATCGACATTTCCGAACATTTGCCAGCACTGCAGGTCGTGGTGCCGATGTTAAGCGCGGGCATGGTCATGCTGCTGCGGCCTCGCGGCCTCGCCTGGGCAGCGGCCACGGCGGTCAGCATCTTCGCCTTCGCCATTGCCATTGCGCTCACCCTTACCGTGCTCGAGGTCGAGCGGCAGACTTATCTGATGGGATCCTGGGCCGCGCCATACGGTATCGAGCTCGCGGTTGATGCTTTTAGCGCGCTGTTGCTGCTAATCGTTACCGGGGCTTCCAGCCTGGCGCTGCTGGTCGGCTATAGAAGCCTCGACGCGGAGATCGAAACCGAACGTCAGCCGTTTTTCTACGCGGCGTGGCTACTGGCACTGTCTGGTCTTGCCGGCATCCTGGTTACGGCCGATGCCTTCAATATTTTCGTGTTCATGGAAATCTCGTCGCTCGCGGGCTACGTGCTGGTCGCGGGTGGGCCGGACCGGCGTGCGTTGACGGCAGTATTCAAGTACCTGATCATGGGGACGATCGGGGCCACTTTTTACCTGATCGGCGTCGGTCTGATCTACCTGATGACCGGTACTCTGAATCTCGCCGACATGGAAATCAGGCTGCAGGATGTAGCCGATATCAAGCCGATACTGGTGGCAGCCGGTTTCATCACGGTCGGGCTCGCATTGAAGGCCGCGGTGTTCCCGCTGCACATCTGGTTGCCGAACGCCTACACCTTCGCGCCTAACATGGTGACTGTTTTCCTGGCCGCCTGCGCCACCAAGGTCGCAATTTACATATTGCTGCGGTTCAACTTTTTCGTGTTCCAGCCCAACCTCGCCGGTCACGACCTGCAGTTCGGGTATTTCCTGATGCCGCTCGCGGTGCTCGGGATATTGATCGCATCCGCCGTCGCGATGTTCGAAAGCAACCTGAAACGTTTGCTGGCCTGGTCCTCGGTGGCGCAGATCGGCTACATTATTCTGGGCGCCAGCCTGGTCAGCCTGGCCGGCCTGAGCGCGGGCATATTGCACATGTTCAATCACGCGTTGGCCAAGGGAGCGCTGTTCCTCACGGTCGCCTGTCTCGGCCTGAGCGTCGCGCGCCTGGACCTGAATGGTATTGCCGGAATCGGCCGCCAGATGCCGTGGACCATGACGGCCTTCGTTTTGGCCGGCCTGAGCCTGATCGGGATACCGGGCACCGCGGGTTTCGTCAGCAAGTGGTACCTGATAAGCGCGGCCGCTGCGTATGGCACGGTCGGCATCGCGCTGGTTGCCGTGATCGTTATCAGCTCGCTGATGGCGGTGGTTTATATCTGGCGCGTGGTCCAGTCCGCCTACTTTGGCACCCCGCAAGACGCGACCACGCTACCGCGCGAGGCGTCGTCGGTATTGTTGATCGGGGTCTGGGCGGCAACCCTGGCCAATTTTTACTTCGGACTGGCGCCCGCACTGCCGATTGAATTATCGGGGAGTGCCGCCGCGCTGCTGCTGGAGCACATGCCGTGAGCGCCGCCGAGCTTATTCTAGCCGCCCTGTTACTACCCATGATCGGTGCGATCGGTATCGCGCTGACCGGGCGCATCAACGCCAACCTGCGCGAAACCGTAACCCTGACCACGGCGGGAGCGTTGGCCTGGGCGGTGTGGAGCCTGCTGCCCGCGGTCATGGCGGGTGAGCGGCCCGCGGTTAGTTTGTTCGAAGTTATGCCCGGTATCGAGATCGCGTTCCGGGTCGAGCCGCTCGGCATGCTGTTTGCCGCGCTCGCCTCCAGTTTATGGATCGTCAATTCGATCTACTCGATCGGCTATATGCGCGGCAACAAGGAGTCGCATCAGACCCGTTTCTACGTGTTTTTCGCAATTTCGCTGGCTGCCACCATGGGCGTCGCGTTTGCCGCCAACCTGTTCACGCTATTCCTGTTTTACGAGGCGCTGACGCTGTCTACCTTTCCGCTGGTGTCGCACAAGGGGGACGACAAGACGGTACGCTCGGCCATGGTTTACCTCGGCATTCTGCTGACCACGTCGATCGGTTTATTCCTGCCCGCGATCATCTGGACTTATCTCGCCGTGGGTAACGTTGACTTTGCGCTGGGTGGAATTCTCGAGGGTAATATCGAGGGGCCGGCGGTAGGCTTGCTGTTGGCGCTGTTCGTTTTCGGTATCGGCAAGGCCGCGGTGATGCCGGTGCATCGCTGGTTGCCGGCGGCGATGGTGGCGCCGACGCCGGTCAGTGCGCTGTTGCACGCGGTCGCCGTGGTCAAGGCAGGCGTCTTCACCGTGACCAAGGTGATCGTCTATATTTTCGGCGTCGATTTCCTCTTCAGTACGCCGAGCAGCGGCTGGCTGCTGTATGTTGCGGCATTCACCATTATCGCCGCCAGCGTGGTCGCGCTGCGCCAGACCAACCTGAAACGCATGCTGGCCTATTCGACGGTGGCGCAACTGTCCTACGTGGTGATGGCGGCCGCGATCCTGAAGCCCCTGGCGGAGGTCGGGGCCTCGATCCACATGGTCGCGCACGCCTTCGGCAAGATAACCCTGTTTTTCGCGGCGGGCGCGATATACGTCGCCTCCAAGAAAACCGAGATCCCCCAGCTCGCCGGCATCGGGCGGCGCATGCCCTGGACCATGGCGGCCTTCACCATCGGCGCGTTGAGCATGATCGGGGTACCGCCGACCGGTGGCTTCGTCTCCAAGTGGTATATCCTCGCCGGCGCCTTCCAGGCCGATAACTACGTCGCGCTCGCGACTATCGTTGCCAGCACGGTTTTGAACGCCGCTTACTTTCTGCCGATCATTTTCGCGGTCTGGTTCATGCGCGAGCGCGAGTCCGATGCGGTCGCGCACGGCGAGGCACCGCTGCCGGCGGTTATCGCGCTGACGATTACGGCGGGCCTGACGCTGGCTTTCTTCCTGTTTAACGGGCCGGCGCTCGAGCTCGAGTCCCAGATATTTGGAGCAACGCCATGAGCGATAAACCTGACGACGACGCCTGGCTGGCGCGACCCGACAGCATTCGCCTGCTGTGGCGATTATTCTGGGCGATCCTGGCGTTGACCGTGCTGGCCCAGTTCGTGATCAAGGTCAAAGGCTATTTCGTGATAGACACCTGGCCGGCTTTTGGCGCGTGGTTTGGCTTCCTGTCGTGCCTCGCGATGGTAGTGGTGGCCAAGGTGCTCGGTTTTTTCCTGAAGCGAAAGGATGATTACTACCAGGCGGAGGACGGCGATGACTGAGTTTCTGCCGCCGGCGCTGATCCTGGTCGCGGCCGCGCTGCTGATCGGCCCGCTGCGCGGCCATGCGCGCTCCGCCGTGGTGCTGCTTGCCCCGTTGGCCACGTTGTGGGCCGTGTGGCAGGTGCCCGACGGCGTGGTTACCACGGTAAGCTTTCTCGACTACCAGATCGAGCCGGTGGAAGGCAGTGCGCTCAGGCGGCTGTTCGCGACCATATTCGCGTTGATGGCTTTTGTCGGCGGCCTCTATGCTTTTCGCCAGGCGCGCTGGTACGAGCTCGCGGCGGGCTATGCTTACGCGGCGGGCGCGGTCGGCGTCAGCTTCGCCGGCGACCTGATTACCCTGTTCATTTTCTGGGAGCTGATGGCGCTGTTTTCCACGGTCATCGTCTGGTGCGGCGGCACGCCCGAAGCCAAAGCCGCGGGCATGCGCTACGCCGTCATGCACCTGTTCGGCGGTATTATTCTCAAGGTCGGTATCGAGGGGGTCGTGATCCACACCGGCTCGATCGATATCCAGCCGATGCTGGCGACCAATTTCGACACCTGGATGGTCCTGATCGGTATCCTGATCAATGCCGCCGCGCCGCCGGTTTCGGCCTGGCTCGCCGATGCCTACCCGGCGTCGAGCCCGACCGGTTCGGTTTTCCTGTCAGCCTTTACCACCAAGACCGCGGTGCTGGCGTTGATACTGTTGTTCCCGGGCGAACCCGTGCTGATCTGGATCGGCATCTACATGATCATGTACGGCATCATCTATGCGCTACTCGAGAACGACGCGCGCAGGATTCTGGCCTACTCGATCGTCAACCAGGTTGGTTTCATGGTGTGCGCCATCGGTATCGGCACCCAGATGGCGCTCAACGGTGCCGCGGCCCACGCCTTCGCGCACATTATCTATAAGGCGCTGTTGTTCATGAGCGCGGGCGTGGTGGTTTACCGCACCGGCAAATCGAAATGCACCGACCTGGGCGGCCTGTTCCGCACCATGCCGTTGACCACGATCTGCGGTATCATCGGTGCGTTGTCGATCTCGAGTTTCCCGCTCACCTCCGGGTTCACCACCAAAACGCTGATCTCGCAGGCAGCGGTAGACGAGGGGCTGGTGGTGGTCTATTTTCTGCTTGCCGCGGTTCCCATGGTTCGTATTTTTCCAGAAGGATTCGGGCTTGCGGCCCAAGGATGCGCCCTGGAACATGGCGGCGGCGATGGTGATTTTCTCCGCGCTGTGCATCTTGATGGGTATTTTTCCGGAGTATTTTTACCGCTTTCTGCCCTATGAAACCACCTACCAGGCTTACAAGCCCGGAAAGGTGGTGTTTTACCTGCAGCTGCTGCTGTTTTCGGGTTTGGCCTTCTTCCTGTTACTGCCGCTGATGAAACGCACGCTCACCATCAGTCTCGATACCGACTGGCTGTGGCGCGTTGCCCTGAACCGTATTGTCAGGTTTGTGACTGACAGCCTGGCATGGGCGGGTGCCACCGCCGAGGCCGCGATGGCAGCGCTACTCACGCGCCTGGGCGCGTTCAATCGCCGGCACCTGGGAGCGTCACCAGAGCAGAATCAGCGAGGGGTGTTCGCACGCACCTGGCAGATTGGCACCACCGCGCTGTGGATCGCGATCCTGCTGTTCGTTTACGTGTTCGCCTATTTCATCTCCTGAACCGCGGTTGCACTCGACGGATGTATTTTGATCTTTGCGATTTCCAGTGCTAAATTGGATCGTTCGGACGCTACAGCCTTACCTTTTCAGGACCATTGGGTCGTCAGGCTGAAATAAGAAACTCCATAACCATAATTAAAGTAGAGACAAATCGATGAATAAAATCACGCTACTCACTGGTGCCCTGCTAAGTCTTGTTAGCTCTATCGCCGCGGCAGACAAATGGGACCTCCCAACACCCTATGGCGATGGCACCCATCAGACCCAGGTTGCCAGGAGTTTCGCCGAAGAAGTAAACGCGAATTCCGGTGGCAAGCTAACCATCAAGGTCCACTCGGGGGGCGCATTGATCAAGCACCCGGAAATCCACCGCGCGGTAAAATCACGGCAGGTTCAGATCGGAGAGGTGTTTATTGGACGACTGGGCAACATCGATCCTATCTTCAAACTCGATAATATCCCGTTTCTGGCGACAGATTTCGACAGCGCCGAGAAGCTTTACAAAGCTTCCAAGGCTGAACTCAGCAAGCAGCTGGTCAAAGACGGCCTGTTGCTGCTTTATACGTCACCCTGGCCGGCACAGGATTTGTATTCTAATAAACCGGTTACCAGTCTCGCCGATCTGAGTGGCTTAAAGATGCGCGCTTACAGTCCCACGACATCGCGCCTGGCTGATTTGATGGGGACCACTCCGGTTAATATTCCCTTTAGCGATGTTGCCCAGGCTTTCACCACTAATGCGATCGACGCGATGGTCACTTCCCCGAGCACCGGGGTTAACAGCCAGAGCTGGGACTACATCAGCCACTTCACCACCATCAATGCCTGGATCCCCAAAAACATGATGTTCGTGAACAAGAAAATCTTCGATCGTCTAGACGATGACGTCAAGGCGGTGATCATGACGGCGGCCGCAAATGCGGAGAAAAAAGGCTGGGCGCTGGGTCGCAAACTGGCGGTCGAGCACACCGATATGCTCAGGGAAAACGGCATGCAAGTATCGGCGCCAACCGAGAAACTGGATGCGGAGCTGCGCGCGATCGGGGCCACGATGGTTGATGAGTGGCTGGTCGAAGCCGGCGACAGCGGTAAAAGCGTTATCGATAGCTACCGGGCTATGTAATGCGCGGAAGCCTGTAGATATATCGGCGCTTTTGATGGTGGCGTTAATCAGTCTCGATAACTTTGAACCGGTCGAGCCCCGGTGCGGCGGGCCGTACAAACGGACCACCAGTTCCCTGTAGGCGAAAAGTCATCCCGGCCCAGGAAAATATGCGATGAATTCGATCAGAAAATATTTCTACCTGAGTTCCGCCTTTTTATCCGGGATTTCGCTGGTAATCATGACGCTGCTGATCCTGGCGCAGATCGGCGCAAGGTTCGTGGGCACTGTAATACCCTCTTCCGAGGATTTTGCTGGCTGGCTGTTGTCGGCCACTATATTTTTTGGCCTGGCATACACCTTCCAGGAAGGTGGACACATACGCGTGACCATGCTGCTAACCCGACTCTCTGCCAAGAAAAGGCGTTACCAGGAGTATTTCAACCTCGGCTGCGGTTTGTTCATTAGTGGTTACCTGGCTTACTACAGCTTTTTCACGGTCTATGAATCCTATGATTTCGGGGACGTCACGGATACCTATCTGGTGGTACCGTTATGGATGGTGCAGACGCCGATGGCTGTCGGCTCGCTATTCCTGTTCATCGCAATGCTCGACAGTCTCAGGGTCATGCTGCTAGGCGAAACACCCCAGTATGTTCTGAACGAAGATGAAATGAGCAGCGTAGAGTAGCCCATGGATATGACCCTGATCGGAGGTATCCTTGTCGTCTGCATGCTGTTGATGTTAACCAGCGGCATCTGGGTATCGCTGACGCTGACCGGGCTCGCTATCATTGGCCTCAATCTGATCGACAATAGCAGTATTGGATTGTTGCTAGGCACTTCGTCCTGGAGCGCGACCACCGGTTGGTCGCTGACCGCACTGCCTTTGTTCATCTGGATGGGTGAAATCCTGTTTCGGACGCGCCTTTCCCAGGATTTGTTCGAAGGTTTGTCGCCCGGTCTTTCCAGGCTGCCGGGCAAGCTACTGCACGTCAACATATTGAGTTGCGGAATTTTCGCAGCGGTCTCGGGTTCGTCCGCGGCGACCGCGGCAACCATCGGGCGCATGACGCTGCCAGAATTATCCAAGCGCGGCTATGACGACTCCATGGCGATCGGAACCCTGGCGGGCTCAGGTACCCTCGGACTGTTAATCCCGCCGTCGATCATACTGATCATTTACGGGGTAGCTGCGGAAGTCTCGATTGCGCGGCTGTTTCTCGCCGGCGCACTCCCGGGCCTGATGCTAATCCTGCTATTCATGGGTTATACCGTCGTCTGGTCGATATTCAAGGGCAGTGCCGCGGGCGCGGTCGACAACATCAGTTACTCGTTTAAAGAAAAAATACTGGCGCTCGGGAAGCTCCTTCCGATCGTTTTATTGATCGGCAGCGTACTGGGCTCGATCTACCAGGGAGTCGCGACGCCTACCGAGGCAGCGGCTTTTGGTGTGGCCGGTGCCCTGCTGTTGTCTAAAATTCTGGGCAGCTTTTCGAAAGACAGTTTTGTTAGTAGCGTTACCGGCGCCGTAAAAAATTCCTGCATGCTGGGGCTGATCCTCGTGGGTGCTCATTTTCTGACCCTGGCCATGGGCTTTATCGGCATTCCGAACGCGCTGGCTGAATGGATTGCGTCGCTAGGCCTTTCTCCAATCCAGTTAATTATTTGCCTGACACTGTTTTTTATCGCACTGGGCTGTTTTCTCGACGGCATCTCGGTCATTGTACTAACGACATCGGTGGTTTTGCCGATGGTAACCCAGGCCGGCATCGATATTATCTGGTTTGGAATATTCCTGGTGCTGGTGGTCGAGATGTCGCAAATCACGCCGCCGGTAGGGTTCAATCTTTTCGTTATTCAGTCGTTAACCGGTAAGAATATAATCTATGTTGCCAGGGCCGCGCTGCCATTCTTCTTCATGATTGCGATCGCGATCGTATTGATCACTGCTTATCCCTCGATAGCACTTTATCTGCCGACATTGATGTCTTCCTAACGGCTGCTGAAGCCAGCCAGGGAGAAGTTATTTGCCTTACGCAACCCCTTGCCAGTTTTAGAAGGCGGGGATAGGTGGTGTTAACCTGCAACTGACGCTGTCTGCAGGGCTGGTCTGTTACCTGCAGCTGCCGCAGGTGGAACCTCCGATTAGCATCAACCTCGACACCGCCTGGCTGTGGCTCGTTGCCCTGAGTCTGATTGCTGCGAGGTCTTCAAGCGCGCTTTATCGGCCGATGCTGATATCGTCCTGATAGCCTGTCAAGCGTTAGGGGCAGTGCTGAGATCACGCTTCAGATGAATAACTTTTCGCGGGCGGAGTCCATTATGGCGGTGACGACCGGATGCAGCACCCGGCGCTCGACCGAGATTGCATAGAACTCTTCCGTTATCTCGTCGACCTGCCCGATCGACTCGACCCCGTATTGCAGCATCACTTCTTTCTCGATCGCGGCGGGCGCGATAAAACCCCCCGCACCCTGTTTGCCGAAGGCCTTCATAAGCGCGCTATCGTCGAACTCCGCGACCGTCTGCGGATGGATTCGATGCTTGTCCAGCCATTGGTCGATTACCGAGCGTAACTGGGTGCTGGCGCCGGGCAGCAGCATCGGCGCGCCATCGAGGCATTGCGGAAAATCGCCTGCCAGTTTTTGCACCAGTTCGGACGTTGCCAGAAAACTGACTCCACACACGCCCAGTTTATGGCTGTATCCGCGCGTGCTCACCGTCGCGGGTATCGGACGGTCGGCCAGCACCAGGTCGAGGCGATGCAGGGTCAGTTCCGCGAGCAGATCGTCCAGGCTTGCTTCACGGCAAATCATCCGTACCGGTTCCGGAATCGTCAACGCCGGCTGCAGAATTCGATGCGCAATCGATTTGGGTAATGCATCCACCACGCCAACGCGAAACAGTTGCTGGCGGTTCTTCGGCAGTTGGTGGATGACTTCCTCGAGTTCGCCGCCCAGGGAGAAGATTTCGTCGGCGTAGCTCAGCGCCAGCCGCCCGGTCTCGGAGATTTCAAGATTGCGCCCCACCCGGGTAAACAGCTTGGTTCCCAACTGGTCCTCGAGTAAGCCGAGCTGGCCGCTGATGGATTGTGGCGTGAGATGCAGACGTTCGCTGGCCCTGGCAATGCCGCCCTCCCGCGCGACAATCCAGAAATAATGCAGATGCTTATAGTTAAGCATGGCTGGACACTTCGATAAAAACGAATGATCATCGAATTTTATTCGGCTATTGCTAACAATCAACCGGACTGTCCGCCGGATCTGAATATTGGTTTTGAGTAAGCCTCGGCACAGCGTAAAGATTGTCGCGTCTGTCGCAATCGGCTATCTGCCCGACAACGAAGTAAGCGAAAAATACAGGCGCCCGTGATCGGCTCGGACATAACCTCCGTGGGCAGCCGGTATCCGAAACAATGCTATTGAAATCGCGCAGCGAAACATTACTTAGATGGGTCTGGAAGCAGGAAAAGCGGACTGATGAAAACTACAAATGACTCTTCTACGCAGCCGCTTGACGCTGCATCTCGCCACTGGGTTGAGCTGCCGCGGGTGCAGCGGGCCATCATGGCGTTGATCATCATCAACGCGATAATTCTCGGCCTTGAAACCGTGCCCCCGGTGATGGCGAGTTATGGGGAGATCCTGCTAACGATCGATAAGATCATTCTGGGCGTGTTCGTGATCGAGATCCTGCTGCGGATCATCGCCCATCGGCTGCGTTTTTTCCGCGATCCGTGGAGTATTTTCGATTTTGCCGTGGTCGGCATCGCGCTGGTGCCCTCCAGCGGTCCGTTTGCCGTGCTGCGCGCGCTGCGGGTACTGCGGGTGCTGCGTATTCTGACCATCGTGCCATCGATGCGCCGGGTGGTCGGAGCGCTGCTGGATTCTATCCCGGGCCTGGGTTCCATCGCGCTGGTGCTGATGTTGCTCTATTACGTGTTCGCGGTCATAGCAACCAAGCTGTTCGGCGCCAATTTCCCACAGTGGTTCGGCAGCATAGGCGAATCTCTATTCTCGCTATTCCAGATCATGACGCTGGAAAGCTGGTCGATGGGTATCGTACGCCCGGTAATGGAAGTGCACCCGAATGCGTGGATCTTCTTCGTCATTTTCATCTTGATCGCAACCTTCACCATGCTTAACCTGTTTATCGCGATTATCGTCAACGCGATGCACAGTTTTACCGAGCAGGAGAGTCAGGAACGGCAAGAGGCGCTCGACCAGACCCGGGATCATATCGAGGCCGATCTGCACCAGGAGGTCGCGTCGTTGCGATCCGAAATCGCGGAGCTCAAGCAGCTGTTGCAGGAATCACCGAACCGATAATTCTGTGACGATCGCGCAACCGGTGCTCTGGCACTCGCTGCTGAGCCTGGTGATGATGTATTCCGCCCAGCGGGCCTCGATGATCAGCCACTCCAGGCCTCGAGCGCTACTCGACGAAAATTTTCCCCGAGGAATCCACGCAAGTCCACGTCGTCGAATCCCGCATCGGCTAGCCTGGCGATCAGCGCCGGCAGCTGGGCCGGGCCGCCGTGCTTGATGTCCCTGGTGTCGTACTGTTGACCCGCTGGCCAGTAGTCGGGCCGGCTGCGCAGAATAACCCCGATATCGACATCGATGCCGGGCGAGTAGTCGAAACCGATACCGATATGCTCGCTGCCGACGAGATCGCAGACATAGCATACGTGCCGCACCATGGTGTCGACGCTGATATCGTTGTCACCGAGAAAGATGCCCATGCCGTTGAGCCCGATGACGCCGCCGGTCGCGGCGCAGGCGCGGATCTGCTCATCGTCGATGTTGCGTTGATGCGGCCAGACTGCCGCGGGATTGGAGTGTGAAAACACAACCGGCTTTTGCGAAACCTGCATGATATCCATGGTGGTGCGATAACCCGCGTGCGAACAGTCGACGATCATGCCGACGCGGTTCATTTCCTGCACCACCTCGCGGCCGAAGGCAGTGAGCCCGGTATCGCGATCGTGACAGCCACCGGCGGCGGCGTTGTTCAGGTTGTAGGCGAACAGCATTTGCCGCACCCCAAGGGCGTGGTACAGGCCGACCATGTTGAGATCTTCGTTAAGCGCATTCATGCCCTCGATATCGAAACTCAGCGCGAGCTTGCCTGCGGCCCGCGCGCGGTCGATATCGACTGCGTCGTTGGCCAGCACGAAGTGATCGGTGTTTCGCAGCACCCAGCGGCGATAGGCCGCGAGCGTGGCCAGGGTTTCCTGCCAGTTCATGACGTCGAAGCCGACGTTGATGCTGACATAACTGGCGCCCAGTTGACGCCACTCGTCGAGCAGATTCAGATCGACCTGGGGACTCGGGAATACGCCCGCATGCGCGTCCCACACCAGCGCTTCCCGATAAAGTTGTTCGAGGTCTGTTGTCATCCGATACCGCCTATAAATAAACCTGCCCGTCGAAAACCCTGGTCGCTACGCCGCCGACCTGCAGGCGCGCGATTCCGCCATCTCCAGGGGTAACAATGGATCGTATCGAACTGGGCCGACCGAGTTCGAGTCCCTGTTCTGCGTTCAGGCTGACAACGCTCTTCCCGGCCGGCAGCATGGCGTGCCGCAGCAGGTAACTGGTCAGCGCCGCGTTGGTGGTCCCGGCCGCGGCCGATTCGCTTACCCCGACCGCCGGGCAAAAGTCGCGCACATGAATCGTGTTTTCGGGGTTTTCGACTTCGCGGCAGAACGCCGCAATCGTCTCGATGCCGTGAGCGTTGCAGAATTCTACCATGCCGTCGAAATCGGGCTTGATCGCTCGCATTGCTGCGAGGCCTGCAATTGGCACTACCAGGTGAATAAAATCCCCGCGCGCGGTTTCGAGCGGTAGCGTAGTGTCGAGCGCGCCAGAGTCGAGACCTAGCAGCGTCAGCAGGGCTTCGGTATGCGGCGGCGCTGTTTCGAATGTCGGAGCTCGAATATCGAGCATAACCTGGATTCGATTGTCGCCACGTCGGCTTAGCTCAACCCTGGCGCTGGACTTTGGCAGGCGCAACTCGAAGCTGCAGGAATCGGTTTCGTCAAGCGACACTAATCCGGATTCGAGCAGGTGAGTGAACAGGCAGATCGTGCCGTGGCCGCACATCGGCAGCTCCATTACCGTGGACATGAACTGGGCAACAATCCAGTCTGCACCGATCTCTTCGACGAAGGCGGTCGCCGGCATGCCGATTTCACGCGCGATCGCGTGGCGTCGAGTGCGATCGATGGGCGCCGCATCGATAATGACCGCGGCCTGGCTGCCACCGAAGGCACGGGCGCTGAAGGCGTCGTAGAGCGCGAATGGAAAAGACGTCATGATTTACGCTGGCGCCGCGTGGCCGCAAGGTCGACGCTGCCGTCGGATTTCAAAATCACGCCGTCATCGCCGTAAAGCAAAAGTGAGTGCAGGGCATCCAGGTCATGGCTACGATATGCGCGAAACGTTAGCACCGGGCCCCGAAGCCGTCAATGCGGTTGATAAGGCGGTGATGCAAATTGAGGATGGCCGCCTGGGCTCCTGTAGAATTCGGCAGTTTATCGGGTAATGCTGCGGTTGGTTTTGGCATCAAAGTTTAACCAGGATATGTCGAATCAGGCCTGGAAATACGAAATAGTTTACCTCGGCCGCGAAATTCGAATAATTCAGAGGTTTACCTGCGGAATTTGTAGGGCATAATAAAAACTTATGAGGAACGCGAAGATACTCAGGTTGAACAAGGCGGGAACGCCGATCGACTGGATTACTCGCGAGGAGGCCGCCACCCTGGTGGTGAAAGACCAGGTGGTGTGGTCGCTCGGCGAAAATGCTTTCGAGATCCGAGGCGGTATTAACCGGCTGGGGCGGCAGTCGGTGTTGTCGTTACCCAGTATTCTCGCTAGCGACGGCAGCGTCAAACTGAGCGATTTCGTACCGCCGCTGGTCAACGGCTACCTGTTTCGTCGCGATCAGTACCTGTGCATGTACTGCGGCGGCGAGTTCAATACCGACAACCTGTCGCGCGACCATATTCTGCCGGTGTCGCGCAACGGTACCGATAGCTGGACCAATGTGGTAACTGCCTGCAAGCGCTGTAATCATCGCAAGGCCAACCGCACCCCGGAAGAGGCCGGCATGCAGCTGCTTGCGGTCCCCTTCGTGCCGAACCGCTACGAGTTTTTCTATCTCGCCAACAAAAACATCCTGGCCGACCAGATGGAATTTCTCAAATCCCAGTTTTCAAACAACGGCAACTGGAACTAGGGATAAATCGGAAACCGCCGACACAGCGCTAACACCTGTTGTCGATCAGCCTCCACCCCGGCATCGTCCGCGACCGCGCACCGCGCGATCGCACGCGCGATGACTTTCCCGAGCAGTTCGAAATCGGCGGGTCCCAGTCCGCGCGTCGTTGCCGCGGCAACGCCGAGTCGCAGTCCGGCCCATTCGGAGGGCCTGGTCGAATCGAACGGAATCGGATTCTTGTTCGAAGTCAGGTTGATCCGCGCGAGACTGTCCTGCACCTGTTGGCCGGTCAGCGCCATCGAGGAAAAATCGAGCAGTACGATGTGGGTATCGGTGCCGCCGCTAACCAGCTTGATGCCCTGATCGGATAAAATCTGCGCCAGGCAGCGCGCGTTCTCGACTACCTGTCTGCCGTAGGTCTTGAAGTCATCCTGTAGCGCTTCGCCCAGGCATACTGCCTTGGCGGCGATTATCTGGCTGTGCAAGCTGCCTTGAACGCCGGGGAAAATAGCTGACTGCAACTGTTTCGCCCAGGTCGAATCGCGCGACAGGATCAATCCTCCGCGCGGACCGCGCATGGTCTTGGTCGTGGTGCAGGTGACGATGTCGGCATGCGGCAGTGGCGAGGGATGTGCGCCGGCCGCTACGAGGCCGGCGAAATGCGCCATATCCACCAGTAACAACGCACCGACCACATCGGCGATGCGGCGCATCCGGGCAAAGTCGATGACGCGCGGATAGGCGGAGCCGCCGGTGATCAGCAGGGCAGGTCGAACTTCGGCGGCAATGCGCTCGACCTCGTCGTAGTCGATTAAACCGCTATCGCGATCGACGCCGTAATGATGCGCGTCGAACCAGCGGCCCGACTGGTTCGGCGCGGCGCCGTGACTGAGGTGGCCGCCCGCGGCGAGGTCCAGGCTCAGAATCGGGTCACCGGGTTTGACCGTGGCGAAAAACACCGCCTGGTTGGCCTGGGTGCCGGAGTGCGGTTGCGCGTTGACATAGTCGCAAACATCGACGAGTTCGCCGCCGCCGTGGAAGCGATTTCCGGGATAACCCTCGAGAGTCTTGTTGGTCATCGGGTGTCCGAGGGCATCGAGCACCGCCCGGCTAACGATATTCTCGGAGGCTATCAGTTCGATCTGCGTTTGCTGACGATGCAGTTCGCCAGCGAGCGCGTCGCCGATCAACGGGTCGGTCTTGTCTACAGCGGCAGTGAAAAAATCAGACATCGATCGCGCTGTGATCGGCCGGCGATGCGAGTTCGAAAATTTCGATATCCTCCGAGTATTCCATGAAATCGTGCACGTGCCCGGGTGGGTGATAGACGAAATCGCCGGCCTTTAGCACAAACTCGCCTTCGCCTTCGTAGTACATCTTCACCCAGCCGCGGGTCACGTACATGACCTGGAAGTCATAATTGTGATAATGGCGGCCAGTGCTACCGCCGAGGTCGTTGGCGCGCGTAACCCATGCGTCGTATTGACCGTGGGTCGCATCGCGCAGGCCAAGGTCGCGAATCTTGAGCCAGTCGCGATAGCCATGCATCGGTTCGAAATGCGCGCCTTCGGCGCGTGAGAGGCAGAATCTGGTAGCCGGATTGGACATGTTTGTATCCCTCGGTAAGCCTGAGTGTCGACCCGGCAAATCTAGCAATAGCGGTTGTCAGTAGCAAATCAGTTTTGCTATTTTATAGCCGTAGAAAATCTATGCCTGACTGATGCTGACACCGCCGAAACCAAAAGCACCACCGCTGAACGCGCTTAGAGCCTTCGAATCCGCTGCGCGTCTCGGTGGGTTCAAGGCCGCTGCGGTCGAACTCGCGGTAACCCCGGGCGCGGTGGCGCAGCATATCAAGACACTCGAAACATGGGCCGGCGCGGCATTGTTCGAGCGAATGTCGCAAGGGGTGCGACTGACCACGTTGGGAAAATCCGTGGTTGGCGAATTCAGCAACGCTTTCGACCAGCTTGGCGCGGCGGTGATAAAGTTGCGTTCCGATGCGGGATTGCACCAGGTTCGCATTGCGGTGTTGCCGAGCATTGCGCAACTCTGGCTTGCTCAGCGACTGCCGCAGGTGCGCGCGATCGCAGCGCATTCCACGATCTCGATTACCGCGCTGGATCATCCGCCAAACTTGATGCGTGAACCCTACGATATCAGCATATTTTTTAGCTCGGACGAAGTCTCTGGTTATTGCCGTGAAGTTTGCAAGGATAGGATTTTTCCAGTTTGCGCACCGTCGGTAGCGGCACGACTGAAACAGCCGGAGGACCTTGTCGGCGAGTTGTTCTTGAACGATGCGCGCTGGACCGGACACTGGCAACATTGGTTGGCGGCGGCCGCACCGGGGCTCGAAATCGATGCCGCCGGACCGACTTTTTCGCTTTACGGCCTTGCCCTTCAGGAAGCTCAAAATGGCGCTGGGGTTTTAATTGGTCACGAGCCGCTGGTACGTTCGAGCCTCGAAGACGGCAGCTTGGTCGCACCCTTCGAGCAGGTGGTAGAGCTGCCGCGAAGGCTGGTCATCTCGACCCCATATCCCCTGCGCGCTGGAAGCCTGCTTGAAAAAATCGTGCAGGGATTGAGTGAATAGATCTGAGCGAAAATTGTCGATAAACCGTGGTCTTTCTCTATACTCCCAAGTATTATCAAACCATTAACGAAGCCTGTTTTATCGTTTTTTCCTCCAGGACCCGAAGCGGATGGAAAACATTTTCCACGACATTTCGAAGTATTATGCGGCCAATATCGTCGGCAACGTGCTGATCATCGGTAAAATCATTTACCAGGATGGGATGTATAGGTTCGCCCGTGACGATGTCCAGGGGCCATTCAACCTGGTGGACCCCGAGGCCGACGTGACGCGCATGGTGCACGTGATCGGCGAGATTCATCCGCGCCAGGCAGTCGAAAGAATTTTTCCGGTCGAGGTGAATTCCTGCCTTTTTCACAAGGGGATGGGCACCGCGATTTACTCCAAGCAGGAGTGCCCGCTGATCTTATGGAATCCGAAGTATGAAGAGCATCAATATTTCGACGTGATCGACATCCAGGGGGTATTCAAGGAATCGCGACTAAAAGACAGTTTCAGCGCGGTGCTCGCCGAGAGCCTGCGCGAATTCGAGCTTTTCCCGCCCCTGATTCATATGAAGAAATGACAAAAGGCTGAAAATAAGCATCAGCTTATTTTCAGCCTTTTGTCATCCCGGAAAACGCGACAGCGTTTATCCGGGATCTCAGCATCTCCGCGCGCTGCCATCTCCGGGTCAAATTACGATGACCTACAATCAAATCAAAATCTTGAACCGCTCTCGAATCCTCGAGTCGACCGATGGCTCGATGTAATTCGGTTGGTGCTGTGCGAGAATTTCGCGTACCTCGGCGTTGGCGCGCTGCCAGGCGTCCTGTGCGCCGGCCTCGGCCCAGGCGGTCGGCTCGAGGCGGTCCCCCAGTTTCGGGTAAAAGTAATCCCGTTCCATTGCTTCCATGGTCTGGGTTTCGCCGATGAAATGGCCTTCGCCGGTGATGACGTTCTTCATCGCCTCGAAGGCCAGGGTCTCCTCGCTTACCTCGATACCGCGGATCATGCGGTAGACGTGCGACAGCATTTCGTTGTCGAGCAGGAAGGCCTCGAAAGAGACGCCGAGCAGGCTAGCCATCATGCCCGACGACTCGTAGACCATATTGGCGCCGGATAGACCGCAGGCGAGCGACGACAGCGCCTTTTCCATGCCCATTTGCGCATCGACGGCCTTGGCGTCGGACATGCTCGACGCAATCCCGGATGGCACCCCGATATGATTGGCGAGTTGCGCCGCGGCGGCGTTCAGGATCGAAATCTCGCCGCCACCGCCGCAAAACGCACCGCTGCGTAAATCGATGACGAACGGCCAGTTGGAGAAAATCATCGGGTAACCGGGTTCGAAGATATTGACCATGACCAGCGCCGCCAGGGTTTCGGCGAAGGACGCTGCCAGCATGCCGTCGATCGTGGCCGGTGAGGTCGCGCCCGACATGGCAGCGATGATCGCGTTGATCGGCATACCCCGACGCATGCTGGCGAGGGCCACTTCGAAAGCGTCCTCGCCGTAGCGCATCGGAGAGATGATCGGGCTGATGTGCGCCTTGCAGAACGGTTGCGCGGCAAACTTGCCCTCGCCGCCGGCAATCCAGTCGAACATGTCGACGATCGGGTCCACGTGTTCTCCGAGGGTGAAGCTGGTGCCCACCGGTTTTTGCGTGCCGCGCATCAGGCAATAGACGGTATTGACGTCGAGCTCGAAAATGTCGGGTACGTCGGTAGCCACGCAGCAGCGCGTAAACCAGGATATGTTCGGTAGCCGGTCGGCAAGGCAGGTTAAGTCGGACAGATCGGCGAGGGTAGATGGGCGATAGAGGTGAGTGTCGAGGTCAAGTGTTTGCACCGCCGCGCCGCCGGTGCCGAAATAAACCCGGTCGCCGCCGACCTCGAAAGTATGTTGCGGATCGCGGCCGTGAAAAACAAAAGACTTGCAGGCGCCGTCGATAATGTCTTCGACCATGTCATGCGAGTAACACAGGCGACCCAGATCGTTTATCGTTGCACCGCATTTGAGCGCCTGCTCGGTAAGTGCCGGCGGCGCATCGCCCATGCCGAGTTCCGCCAGCATCCGCAGCGAGGTGTCGTAGATCTGCCCCAGCTGCCGCTCGGTGAGAGGCCGGTACTGCCCGCCGACCGGACCTGGCGGTGCCGGGTTGATCGCCGGTGGTTTGCTGCGTTTCGCGAGCATCGCCTCGCGACTGCCCCGTCTGCGCCGGCGCGAATTGTCGCTCACGCCCGCATCCGCTCGTTTTCAGGGTCATAGAATATCGGGGATACGACCTCGGCGGGGTATTGTTCACCGAGAATTCCGATCGTAAGCGGGGTGCCGATTGCGGCACTTTGCGGCTCGACGTAGGCATAGGCGATACTCTGCTTGACCCGGTGACCGTAGCCTGCGGACGTGACCGAACCGACCTGCTGCCCGTCCGCATACACCGGGTCGCCGCCATGCGCGGGCGCGATATCACAATCCACCGTCATCGAAACCAGCAGCTTGCGCGGACCGCGCTCGATCTGCCGCAGCAGGGCTGCTTTACCGATGAAGTCCGGCTTGTCCAGTTTAACGAAGCGATCGAGACGCGCCTCGAGCGGATTGTGTTCGTATATCAGGTCGGCCTTCCAGTGCAGGTAACCTTTCTCGAGGCGCATCGACTCGGTAGCGTAAAGCCCGAAGTAACCCAGGTCGAATTCACGTCCGGCATCGTTGAGGATTTCCCACACCAGGTAAAGCTGTTCGTTGGGCACATGCAATTCGTAGGCGAGCTCGCCGGAGAAGCTCACGCTCATCGCTATCACCTCGGCGTGGCCGATGAACATCGGCTGCGCGCGCAGCCACGGAAAGGCTGGCGCCGACCAGTCGCAGCGCGGCGAGACCGATTGCAGCAGGGCGCGAGATTTCGGCCCGGCGACCACGAGGATGGTGTGCATGGCGGCCATCTCGGTCAGCGTTACCCCATCGGGCCTGAAGCGGTTGAGCCAGTCGCGGTCGTGCCATTCGGCCGCCGCCGCCGAGCCCCACCAGTAGCGATCTTCGTCGAGCTTGACCAGCGTCGCCTCGCTCAACAGGTTGCCTTTTTCGGTGAGCAGGTAACACAGGCCGAGCTTGCCGATCTCGGTCGGCAGGCGGCCGCAAACCAGGCGATCGAGAAACTCCGTCGTACCCTTGCCGCTGATTTCATAGCGATTGAAACCGGATACTTCCATCATGCCGACATGCTGCTGCAGGTGTTCGATTTCCTTCGCCACTACCGCCTCGGTTGGAGTAAAGCGGTAGCTGTGCTCGTCCTTGAAGTCGAGTTCTGGTTTAAAGAATAGCGCACGCTCCCAGCCGTTGACCACGCCCCATTCGGCTCGCATCCGGTCGAGCACCGGGTAAAGCGGTGTCGTGCGCGCCAGTCGCGCGGCGGGACGGTGTTCGTGCGGCAGATGGTAGTGAAACTCGTTCTGGTAGTCTTCGATCGCCTTCAGGCAGGTGTGCTCGGTGTTGGCATACTGGGTGAAGCGCCTGGGATCGAGGAACTCAGCCAGCAGCTTGCCGTGGCCGCCGGATTCGCCGATACCGGCGCGCAGGCCGATAGCGCAGTAGGCGTTTTCGATCCCCGGGATCGGGCCGATCAGCGGCGCACCGTCGATGGTATAGGTGATCGGGCCGTTGATGACGGTATGAATGCCGGCATCCGCCAGCGACGGCAGGCGTTCGAAGATTCGCTCCATGTTGTCGAGACAGCGGTCGAGATCGGATGGACATAGCGCCTGGGTGAAATCAGGGTCGATGCCGTCCACGCCGAAGGTATGGCAGCCCTGCTCGTAAACGCCGACCAGCAGCCCCAGCTTTTCCTGGCGGCTGTAAAAGTCGTCGCCCGGATCGCGAATGATCGGCACGCGGAAGTCGAGCGCCTCGAGTTCGGGCATGGTGTCGGTCAGGAAATACATGTGCTCCATCGAGGTTACCGGATGGGTGACGCCGAGCATGCTGCCGACCTCGTTGACCCGGTAGCCGGTCGCGTTAACCACCTTCTCACAGGTGATATCGCCTTTCCTGGTGTGCACGATGAACTCGCCGTTGGCCTTGCGGGTGATGCTCTCGACCGGGTTGAAGCGGTAGACCTCGGCACCGGCTTCACGCGCCTTGCGCGCCATGGCAAAAGTAATCCCGGCGGGGTCGATGTCGCCGTCCAGTGGATCCCACCAGGCGCCGAGCAGTCCTGCGGTATTGATCAGCGGGTGGCGCCGGCCGACTTCCTGGGCGTCGATAAACTCCATCTCGACTCCCATCCCGGCAGCAATGCCGACGAAGTGATTGTAGATATCGACCTGCGCTGGCGTGTGCGCGAGCCGCATACCGCCGGTGATATGGTAAGAGATCGGGTTGTCGGGGTCGGCCGCCAGTTCCCGGTAGAGATCGATGCTGTGGCGCTTGAGCGCAACCATGGTCTGGTTGCCGCCGAACTGCGTTACCTGGGCAGCCGCGTGCCAGGTCGACCCGGAAGTCAGTTCGTCGCGCTCGACCAGCACCACGTCATTCCAGCCCTCGCGAGTCAGGTGATAAAGCGTGGAGCAACCGGCGATGCCGCCGCCTATTACAACCACGCGCGCCTGCGATTTTATGTCGTTGTCTGCCATCTCTTCGAATCCGGGGCTTTAATCGCTATTAATGCCGATCCACAGGCGTTTGACAATCGAAAAATTATTAAGAATGATTAAAATAGATTGAACCATAAATGATATTTTTACTGGCCTTGCAGAAAGCAATTAAGAAAATTTACTCAACCATAATCGGGTATGAAACATCATTTGCCAACGCTGGATACGCTTAAAGTATTCGAACGTCGGCTCGAGGGTTATGGCTACGCGATCGAGGTCGCGCCGGCGCGCTATGTCAACCAGAAACTACTAGCCCTCCGAAACTGGCTCATCAAGATCGAACGCCGGCCGTCTCCAAAGTAGGAACTAGTAAAGTCCACGTGGCAGGCAATTTACGGCCAAAAGCGGTCGCCCATCCTGGTATCCGTTAGTCACGCCCCCGATTATCGAGTAAAGTGATGAAGCAATAATCCAAATCGACGGTAGTCTGTTCAGGGGATCCCAGCGTACAATAAGGGTAGTTTGATGTGTTTATTTTCCGAAGCTTATCACTAGCGAGGGACTAATTTAATGACTA